>NZ_KV808433.1:0-91750 GCF_001812305.1 Staphylococcus sp. HMSC056G08 | reverse complement strand
ATTATCACCAGTCCTAAATAGTATAGAGCCTTTATTTATCTTTATTTAGCTCATCAAGGCTTCAATAATAAGTATTTCACATATTCTGCTTCTTCATTTGATTTCATTAACATCATAATAACATCATTACCACTGACTGTACCCAAAACATGCGGC
The DNA here is from genome assembly GCF_001812305.1 of Staphylococcus sp. HMSC056G08. Classification (NCBI taxonomy): domain Bacteria; kingdom Bacillati; phylum Bacillota; class Bacilli; order Caryophanales; family Staphylococcaceae; genus Staphylococcus; species Staphylococcus sp. HMSC056G08. Next base: position 91,594 of record NZ_KV808433.1, on the reverse strand, counting down.
AGTTGCATTTGGTCGATACAGTAATTGATGGTACGGGCAAATCCTGGTTCTGTTTTAATTAGGATATAGCTGTCTTTAACGATAATAGAGTTGATACTATCATCGCGATATTTCTTGAAAGCTTCACGAAAGCTGTTTGCTTCATTTTTTTCTGGTAATACATAATAAGAAGGGGCTGAGCCATTCGGAACTTTCGTCACTCTTAAATGTTGTAAATCTTTTGCGACTGTGGTCATACTGAAAATTAAATTGTATTGCTCTTCCATGATTTCAGCTAACTCACGTACTGTAGAAATCTTGTTATTCTTTAGTAATAATTTAATTAAATCAAGACGTTTCTCTCTTTCCATATCCTCATCCCTTAAATTAATAATTATACAGTATTATTGTATTCTATAAGTTAAGTGAACTCAAATCATTTTTGCTTATTTAACAATATTATCGCAAAGTGCTTTGAATAAATGAAAGAACTTGTTTGTAAGTTAGAAGTAATATTGAGATTAAATAATTAAAGTTTCTTAATAACTGAACGCCTTATTCAGTAAAAAAGAAGTGTACACGCGTTTTAGGTGTACACTTCTATTGTGTGGTTTCATTGTTATTTTACTGCTTTTAATAAAGTGCGATAGAGTGTTTCTGCAGTGTTTTCATCTTCAATATGATGAACATTCATGCGGCCATCTTTAAAGAGTGTGGCTTCATAACCGTCTACATTTAAAAGTTTGACGTAAGGATTCGCTTTAAGAATTTGACCTGGGAATAAGTCGGCGTTGTCAAAGTGATCAGGTTTGAAGCGGAAGACGAATGTATCTCCGCAACTGCCTTCGATGACGTTTGATTGACGTTTACCTAGATATTCGTAATTACCTTGTGCACAGACTGTGCAATTAGGGTTTTTGAAGCGGCTGACATCCATAGATTGTTGTTTGACTTCAAAGGGTGACACCGTAATGAGTTTGCCAGAGAAGCCTGTGCCTGATACATAGCGCATCAACTCCGCAATCTGATAACTCACGACCTGCATAATGACAGGTGGTATCACACCATTAATTGCACAACTTTCTGCAGTTTCAGGTGTTTCTTCCATAAAACAACGTAAACAAGGACCTGTATAATCAATCGCATAGACAGAACCTTTACCTCCAACAGCTGCACCATAAATCCAAGGTAAATTTAATTTATGACAAACTTCATTAAATAAGAAGCGAATCGCAAAATGGTCCATTCCATCTAATAAAATATCTGGATTAATATCTTGAATCATCGTTTCAATATTTGTTGAAGTGATTTCTTCATAGATAGGATCTACTTCTACATTAGAGTTAATAACTTTTAGTTTATCTGCTAATGCATAGACTTTCGGACGCATTTCTGTGACATCTGTTTCATCATAAAGTGCTTGGCGATGAAGGTTGGTTAATTCAACAATATCCATATCGACGATGGTTAATTTGCCGACACCCATACGCACAAGTTGTTCAGCTATATGACTGCCAAGGGCACCCGCACCCATGACTAATACATGTGTGTGTTCAAGGTTGTGTTGACCTTGTGCGCCAAAAGGCGCAAAGCGTGTTTGGCGGCTATAGCGTTCGTTGAAATCTGGTGTTTCTGACGGTGTAGGCATTATAAGAATCCTAAACCTTCGGTAGGGCTTGATGCTTGTGCAGTATATTTAATTGGGATACGGCCAGCTTCATAACTTAAACGCCCTGCTTCAACACCAAGTTTCATTGCTTCTGCCATTTTTACTGGATCTTTGGCACGTGATACAGCAGAGTTTAATAAGATACCATCTGCGCCAAGTTCCATCGCTTGTGCCGCATCTTTCGCTGAACCAATACCTGCATCAACGATAATCGGTACATTTGAATTCTTAATAATATAGCTTAGGTTTAATGGGTTGTTGATACCACGGCCTGTACCTATAGGTGAAGCTAAAGGCATTACCGCATGAACACCTAATTCTTCTAAACGTTTGGCTAATACTGGGTCTTCAGAGATATAAGGACATACAATGTAGCCACGTTCTAATAAAATTTTACATGTTTCATACGTCGCAATCGGATCAGGTAGTAATGTTTCATCGTCACCGATAATTTCGACTTTAATCATGTCGCAAACACCTGCGTGTTTTGCGATTTCTGCGATACGAACAGCTTCTTCAACTGTTTTCGCACCAGCTGTATTAGGGAACGTAACAAAGTCTTTTAAGTTAACGTTCGCAAGGGGGTTCGGTAAGTTTTTGTCATATAGATTCATACGACGTACCGCAAATGTCAGTACGTTTGTACCTGAAGCTTCGATAGCTTTCGTTTGTACATCTTCATTTTCAAATTTTCCTGTACCGAGTAATAATCTTGATTCCATTTCATAAGGTCCAATTTTTAACATATTATCCGCCTCCAACAAATTCTAATAGTTCTAAACGATCATCTTCGCGTACGATTTGGTTTGCGAAGTCTTCACGTTGTATTAAGTTTTGGTTATGTTCTGCGATGACACGTTTTTTGTCGAGTTCTAAATGATCTAAAATATCTTGAATTGTGACTTCAGTATCGAATGTGAACGGATCACCATTAATGATGCACTTCATGTTTTTCCCTCCTTAATTCAAATTGAAAGGGTTCGAGTGCTTGTGGACGATGTCCAGTCGCAACCCATTCGGCCATTAATTCACCGATAACAGGTGATAATAAAATACCATTACGATAATGGCCAGTTATAATCCATAATCCTTCTTGTACTTCATCCATAATTGGCTGTTCTTCTTTAGTCCATGGACGAATACCTGACCAGTATTTGAGTTCTTTGCTTCCCGCAAGTTTAGGCACACGTTTAATCGCTTCTTCTAATAACCATGTTTTACCTTGTTCAGATACACCGACAGAGTAATCATCGAAATAGCTAGTTGCGCCGATTAAGAAACGATGCGGGGGTTTAGGTACGATATAGCATCCATTAGTCATAAATAACGTTTGTTTTAAATCTAAGTCTTCATTTTCAACGAGCAAGACTTCGCCTTTAACACCGCTGACTGCTTCTTGAATGTCTGGTTGTTCTGAGACATTGCCAGCCCAAGCACCTGTGGCTTCAATTACTTTATGTGCTTTTGTTAAAGTGCGACGTCCGTTACGCTCTGCCTCAATATCATAACCTTCACCAACACGATGAATTGCGGTTACGTTCGTGTGTGAGAAGCGATCAATATTTGGTGCGCTTTCGAGTGAAGCATGAAGCGCCTTAGTATAATGATTGGCATTGATTTGATGGTCGTGCGGCACAAACATCATGGCTTCTGTACCTTTAACTAAATGATTGGTCAGTAATGCTAAATCAGTATCTGATAAATCTTGAACATCCTCATCATGTGAATGAAGAAATGCATATTGTTGTTTCAATGATGGGACATCTTCTGTTTGAGTGGCTAACTTAATCAGGCCATTTTGTTGGTACTGAATATCAATACCTGTTTCTGAAAACAAGTCTGTACTTAAGGCGTTGAACTTAGCACGGGATGTAAGCGCTAAACGAAAGAGGGGGCTGTCCTCTTTAAATTCATTTTGTGCACCTAACATACCGCCTGCTTTATAAGAGGCATGTTTGCCTTCGATATCACGGTCGATTAATGCGATAGATAAACCACTGTCTTTTAAATGTCTTGCGATAGACATTCCGATGACGCCTGCTCCGATAATGGCTAAATCATACATAATGTTCACCTTCCTTGAGGGTGCGAAGTGTTTGTATATCATGTTGTAAGAAGAAAGAAATGGCTGCGATACCACTAAAACCATGCGGCACTTGTGATAAGGTATTTTCGTTAATACCGCCAAGTGCGATGGTAGGCATATCTACTTGTAAGGCATCTGATATTTCAGATGGCGTACGTGGCGGTAAACCTGGTTTAGAACCGGTCTCGAAAAGATGACCGAATAACACAAAATCTAAGTGATGATTTTTAGCGGATTGAATTGTATCTTTATGATGTGTAGACATGCTGACACATACATCTGGATACTTGTTTTTGAATTCAAAGGCACGCTCGTCCATCTCTTTAAAATGAATACGCTTTAAATCAAAATTTTCAAATAGTTTTATATTGGAATGCGCAGTGATTTTAGCTTTAGGAAATCCAGCATCTAGTAAGCGTTGAATATCCGTAGCTTGAGTTGCTTGGTCAGTACGTACAATTAAACAGTCAATCACAGGCGCTATTTCAACATATTGAGCTATGGTTGTTTTTGTGAGTTCATATGGCGTTATCGCGACCCACACGATGGATTCACCTTCTTTAATCAATAAGTCGCAAGAAAAGCGAAATAAAAAAACGCTATTTCCATATAAGAAAATAGCGCATTAAACGTACAATACGCCACTTTCCTACGCTAGTATAAACTAGATCAGGTTCCAAGAATTTCCTTATCATACATAAGGATCTCAGCCTGTAGGAACAGGCACTTCCAGTGGACTTATTGAAATTATTTGATTCATAGTATTTCAGGAAGTCATCATATTCAATACTTTAACTAATCGTGTAGCGAGGCGTTAACGTATTGGACTGACTTTTCATTCTTGAAATATAACTTCCTTCTATATACAAACACATCATAAATCACTTGCATTAAAATTGCAATAGCGAATCGCTTTCATTGTAGGTTTTTACTGCTTACAAGTAAGACTATTGAAACAAGCAAATAGAGCTGTCAATATGTGTGATACAATGAGAAAAAACATAAGGGGATATACATGAAACATATATTCAAAAGTGCAGTTGTATCACTTGCGGTTGTGGCTAGTTTAACTTTAACAAATACAGAAACGTTAGCAGCAGGTAGCTATTATTATAATGGGATGACGGATTATAATGCGTCTAAAGCTTATCCTAAAACAAAGCGAATTTCTAATAATGATGTACAAATTAAACACATCGCAAATGCATACAAAGGAAAATATAAAGCAGTAGGACGTATTAGTAATAAAGATGGTTGGAAAGGTAGAGGTAAAGACAGTATGGGGACAGGGACTGTTATAGGACCTTATACATTAATTACCAATGCACACGTGATAGATGATGCCAAAGGTGCGGCAGCTAATCCTAAATATATTACGTTTGATTTAAATCGCGATGGTAAGGCAAAAACTTATACTTTCCACGCAACGAAAGTGGTTAAAGTACCTCAAGCCGATGTCGCATTAGTCTATACCAAAGAAAAACTGACGAACTACACACAAGCATTACCTCTTGCGTCGAATACTCAAATTAACAACTTAACTTATAATCGCAATCTCTATTCAGTAGGTTATCCATGGCAAAATGGAGATAATACAAAATCCTACTGGAGTAAATTAAAATTCATACAAAAATCTTCAAACGGAACAGAACTACAAACCAAAGATAAATTTCGTGCAGGTGCTTCAGGATCAGTCATGGTTGATGGTAATTATCGTATCTATGGATTACGCACATACGGCTATAACCTCTGGGGTACATCACCTTATAATTACGCCAAAGTTGAAATGGCAGGCGGAGAAGCGTTAAATGGATCAACAGGAAGTTTTGTGAGAAGTCATATTAGATAGACTTTAAATACAATCTCTTTAAAAGTGTGAAATGAGTCGCACGGATTAGGGAGATTGTGTTTTTGTTTTTATTTACCTAGTTTGATTCAATTTCGTAAAAAAAGATGACAATAATTTTACCTAAATAGTAAAATTAAAATTCAAGTTGTATATGGAATTAAGAATTGAACCGTAGTATAATTATATTAATAAATATCTAGGGGAACTAGTGAGTGCTTCAGTGTTTAAATATAAGGAAGGGCGGTATCAACTATGAAAAAATCTTTAAAATATCTACATCGTATGCCTTATTTTGCTGGGGTTCAGCCGTCTTAGCCAGGTTTCATATTAATGATTTTAAGTTGATGAAAATTAAATGTTTTTCATTTAGCAATATTGAGAGTAATCATAAAATCTTAGTTATTAATATGAGAGAGGGTATGAAATTATGAATGAAAATATACAATTTTTAAATGAACAAATAAGAAGCTTACAAAATATGTTGATAGAGATGAGACTGGATCAAGGTTTAATGAGTATAGACTTGAAGTATCTCAGAAAATCTGAAGATAGAAATTTTGAACGCTTAGAGAACAAAATTAATAATCTAGATAAAAGTTTAATTGAAATTAAAAATCTGATACGTAATATACAATAATGAAATGTGATACAAGGTTTCTATAGTATATACAGTTGACAAGTACAGACACTTTAATTCTTTACTACAGTACTTTATATACATTGAGTGATACGGCAGAAGTCTAAAGGGCTTCTGCTTTTTTGATGTTTTGTTATGAAATTAATTTTCAAGTTTGGGGGCGCTGTTATGTGTTAAAATACCAATGGTATATATTATGAATAAAGAAGGTTAGAAAATGACTGAATATGTAGTGACAAACGGTAAAGTTTATACAGAAACAGGTGTCTTAGATAAAGGTTATGTGAAAATTTCTGATGGTAAAATTTCAGAGGTTAGTCAAGGTGATTATCAAGGAAATCTAGAAGTAGTGGATGCACAAGGACAATATGTTTTACCTGGGTTTATTGATATTCATATTCATGGTGGGTACGGACAAGATGCGATGGATGCTTCATTTGACGGATTGAAACATTTAGCTGAATCGTTGCTTTCTGAAGGTACTACATCTTTCCTTGCGACAACAATGACACAATCAGTGGAAAACATCGATCGTGCTTTAGAAAATATTGTGGAATATAAAGCAGTTCAAGATAAAGAAAATGCGGCTGAAATTGCAGGAGTTCATTTAGAAGGTCCGTTTATTTCAGAACATAAAGTAGGCGCCCAAAACCCTAAATATGTACAACGTCCTTCAGTAGATGCGATTGAACACTTCCAAGAGAAAGCTGACGGAAATATTAAAGTGATTACCTTTGCCCCAGAAGTAGAAGGTGCAAAAGAAGTTCTAGAAAAATTATCCGACCAAATTATCTTTTCTATGGGTCATACTGTTGCGACATTTGATGAAGTGAATGAAGCAGTAGAACATGGCGCAAAACATGTCACACATCTTTATAATGCAGGAACACCATTTGAACATCGTGCGCCTGGACAATTTGGTGCGGCATGGACCAACGACGGTATCCATACAGAACTAATCGCAGATGGTATTCATTCACATCCAGCATCAGTTAAAATTGCTTATACAATGAAAGGCAATAAACGATTCTACTTAATCACAGATGCGATGCGCGCAAAAGGTATGTCAGATGGTGAGTATGATTTAGGCGGACAAAACGTTATTGTCAAAGGCTCAGAAGCGCGATTAGAATCAGGTGCTTTAGCTGGCAGTATCTTAAAAATGAATGACGGCTTACGCAATATGCTTACATTTACCGGTGCATCACTCGAAGAAATGTGGCGTGTAACAAGCCTAAATCAAGCCATTGCGTTAGGTATAGACGCTCATAAAGGCAGCATTAAAGAAGGCAAAGATGCAGACTTAGTCTTATTAGATCAAGACATGCATGTCAAAACAACAATTAAAAACGGTCAAGTTCATAACTATTAATTTATAGTTAGAGGCACTCGTATTTAAAACGGGTGCTTTTTTTATTTGTGTTTTTTGATGTCTACAATTAGATATATAACGTCGTATAATAATGTGTTTCATTATAAAAATCACATACAGTATACCCATGTATAGTTGTTTTAGTTATTGTTTATACTTTTGTTTAAATAGAATTTACAAACCAAACACCAACTTAATAATAGCTTAAAGATTGCTTGCTACAATTTGTGTTGAGAGGAAGTAAAGGTCTATTGAAGACAGATATCACGGTGTCTTTTAATTTTGGGACTTCCTTTAAATTTCAACCTATTTTGGAGGTAGCGCATTGAAGAATATCAAGATGACTAAGATTGTAGCAGGAAGTATGGCAAGTTTAATGCTCTTATTATCAACAGGGGCAGCACAAGCAGATGCCAGCGGCCAACCAGCGCCACAAGCAGCACCGCAAGCGCAACAAGCACATCAACAACAAGGTATTAAATTATTAAATAAGAAACCAAAAGTAGCACCTGTTAAAAAGAAAAACAGTCCAAACCGTATTATGACAAACTTTAATGGTGATACTAAAACAGAAATGGGCTTCAACTGGTTTACAACAGATAAAGCTGAAGCACCACAAGTTTGGGTCTCAACTTCAAAGAATATGAAAGACGCGAAAACATTCACAGCTAAAGCAGAACAAGTGGACTCTCAATACATAGAAAGAGATCATTCAGGCCACTTCATTTTCGCTGATGTGGAGAAAGATGATAATGGTGAGCCAGTCAAAGATGAAAATGGCAAACCAAAAATTAAAGGTTATTACACAGATAAAGGTGCAGGCGGTCCAGAATGGACAAGCGGTGACCAACACGGTAAAGCATCTTTAATGAACGTGAAAGAATATAACTATAAAGCACAAGCAACAGGTTTAAAACCAAATACAACATACTACTACAAAGTTGGTAGCAAAAAAGGCAAACAAAGCCAAGTCGGTACGTTCAGAACATCTGGTAACGCAGGGGATCCATTCAAATTCGTACAATATACGGATACACAAAATGCTTACTGGAACGAACACGTACGTAACGAAGCGAAATTCGGTGCAAACACAATTGCTGAAGCAATTAAAACAGCAGGTAATCCAAACTTCGCATTGCATACAGGTGACTTTGTAGAGAACTCACAAGTTGAAGATGAGTGGAATGACATTTATGACCAATCTCGTCCATCATTCATGTCTTTACCAGTTGCGGCAGCAGCAGGTAACCATGATGAATATGCATTCGATGAGAAGAATAAAAAGTTATTAGATCGTTTCAACCGTCACGTGAACGTACCTAAGGCGAATAACGCAGTCAACGGTGGTTCATACTACTCATTTGACTACAACGGTGCACACATGGTTGTCGCAAATACAAATGACAACAAAAAAGGTGAAGATAATCCAGAAGGTAAAGCCATTGGTAAAAAACAAATGGAATGGATTAAACAAGATATCAAAAAAGCACGTGAAAACGGCTCAAAATGGGTTATCTTAAACTTGCATAAACCAATGTACTCTAAGTCTTACCATGCCTTAGAAGATGAAGATATTAAGAAATTACGTGAAGAATTAACGAAAGAAATCGATGATTTAGATGTGGATTTAGTATTACAAGGACATGACCACGTACTCGCTAGAACTAAAATGTTACAACATACTTCAACAAAAAATAGCTTCGTAAACGCTAAAATTGAAGATGCAAAACAAGTTAAAGGTGAAGACGGAGTCACATATTACGACAATCCAAAAGGTTCAGTTTACGTGTTGCCAAACACAGGTGGTACAAAAGCTTATGATGATATCTACAGCAAACCATTAGAACATATCAAGAAAATTCGTCCGAAATTGAGCTGGTTAACTGAAGCACAACGTCAAGAATACAACAACTTATTCGCAGTAGGCGAACAACCTCAAAAAACAGATGCGTTTAACGATAGCCACGAAAATAACCGTGACTCATCAGCTCAAAACTTCTCGGTTTATGAAGTGAAAGGCGACAAATTGATTGTGAAAATCTATCAATTAAATGGTGACATCAGTAAAGGCGAACAAAGAACAGTTAAGTTAATCGACCAATTCGGTATTTCAAAAACTGACAAAAAATAATAACTGTTGATAACTTTAATTAAGTCATTTGACTCAGGTAGGGACTCGTAAATCATACGAGTCCTATACCTTTATACATAGGAGGCAACAAAATGAAGAAATTTTTAACATATACTGCGGCAGTCGCAAGCTTGAGCTTATTATTAACAGGATGCAGCGATCAACAAGAGAAAAAGACAAGTAACGCTGAAGCACATACACAACAAAATCAACCAGCCTCAAGTTCTAAAGACATTAAAATAAACAAAGAGAAATTATCTAGTCAAGAACAAGCAAAATTAAAAGAAGAAGTGATGAAGTGGGCAGACAAACGTGCTAATCAACAAGGTTTAGCAGCTTCTAATCGTTATTTTGGGGCAGGGGAAATTTCAACAGGAGACTGGTATGCGATGACACCTAAAGGTGAGCTGCAAGTCAGTAATCAAAATGAACCAGGCCCTAAAGCTTTTGAACGTCATAATTTAGTAGGTGTGGTATTTTATCACTCTAACCAAGGTGTAACAGGATTTGATGAGAAAGCGAAAGATTTATCTAATATAGAAGGTTATCGTAATGTGGCAGATTTAAATCAACCCATCACAAAATACTTATTCGCAGATGACGGTAAAGTTTACGAATGCCAATTTAAACCGAGTCAACAAGTAACATTGTCTTCAGGGTTTGCGCCAAAAGACCATAATGACAAAGATCCTAACTTAAGACCAGACGAGTTATTTAAACCGACTGAAGATGAAACTGCGACAGAATTAATGAATCAATTGATTAAGCAATACGGTAAACAATGATGTACAAATATGTGCATAAGCTTTAATAATTTTGTTTAATTTGTACATATTTAAAATAAGAAAGTCATAGTAATATATAGAATAGAAGTTGATTTCTTATAAGTACCCTAATGAATTGAAATGCTAAAATTCCCAAGCGAACGATTGCCGCTTGGGAATTTTTTTAATTTTAAAGTTAATTTTTATTATATTCTAGATACTCCGCAATACCTTTAGATACAGGATATTCAGGTTGATAACCTAATGTTTTTAACGGTGTCACATCTGAACGAGAATATTTAATGTCACCTGCACGTTCATCTTCAAATGAATAATGAACCTCATAACCGAAATAGTCAGAAAAGGCTTTGAAAACAGTTAATAAATCTGTTTCTTCTCCAGTACCCGCATTATAAATCTTTCCGTTTGTTTCTTCTTTTTCTAACACAATCCAAATTGCTTGAAGTAAATCTTTGATGTAAATAAAGTCTCGTGTTTGTTTGCCGTCACCAAAGAAAGTAAAGTCATCTTTGTTTAAGAATTTTTGATTTAAAATTGATAATACCCCTGAGTAGTCTGACTCTGGATTTTGTCTTGGACCATAAACGTTGAAGAAACGTAAAGAAACAGTCGGCAAGTTATAGAGTGAATGATAAATCTTTGTATACTGTTCACTTGCGAATTTTTGTACTGCATAAGGTGATAAAGGATTAATTTTGGAATCTGTTGATTTTGGTAAATCTGGCAAATCACCATAAATTGCGGCAGATGAAGCAAATAAAAATTTTTTCAAATTCGGATTATGTTGGCGATTTGCCTCTAATAAATGAATCGTTGAATCAATGTTATCCCCATTAGATTCAACTGGTTTGCCCACAGTTTCTACGACACTGACCATTGCGGCTAAATGAAAGACGTAATCGAATTGATGCACTTTCACAAGTTCTTCGAGTAATTCAAAGTCTTTCACGTCATTTTGATAAAAATGATCTTCATCTATAAAAGGAATATTGTCTCGTTTACCTGTAGAGAGGTTATCTACGACAAACACTTCTCCACCTTCGTTGTTAAATTTCTCTGCGATGTGCGAACCGATAAAACCAGCGCCCCCTGTAATCAATACTTTCATAATAGGTACCTTCCTTGTTAGAAAATTAATGTCTTATATCTATTTTAATATGTATACGTCTAAAGTGTAGCATTATACTTTAAAAGTTGAAAGACAAAAGACGTGTTAAACTATTAAAATTATGTAAAGGAACAAAACGCTGTCATGACAATGTTTATAAGACATAAGGCAGTCTGACTTTACACTAATTTAATAATAAAGTGCTTGCTAGTAACGCAACGTTATAGCGTAAGCTAAGAGTGTAGAGAAATTAAAGAGGCAAGGAGGAAGTTTAAATGGAATATTCAACAGGTGAATTAGCCAAAGCTTGTGAAGTATCTGTCAGAACAGTCCAATATTATGACCAAAAAGGATTGCTGAAACCAAGTCGTGTTGAACATAATCGCAGAGTATATAGTGAAGCAGATAAAACACAATTAGAAAGTATTGTTTTATTAAAAAGCATGGGCGTTTCGCTTCAAGAGATTCATCATATATTAAATGAATCAGAAGATACAGCGACATTAAAAGTTTTGTTGAAAAAGAAAGAAGTTGAATTAGAAAAAGTTTTAACTCAAACGAAACAAAAATTAGAACGTCTTCAAAAGTTAGATGAGCTTGTAGGAAATGACAGCACAGGTTTACTAGCTAATGCGCATCATTTTGAACAATTATCATCACGTATGGACCAAATGAGTCAGATTCGTCGTAATATGTTAATAACTGGTATTGCTGTTGGTAGTTATCAAGTTAGTGCTTTAGTACGTGCACTAACTAAAAAAGATTGGAAAATTTGGGCGAAAGCCATTCCGTTCAGAGTGCTTGTTGCGGCAGGGTTAACAGCGTATTACTACCAAAATGTCAGTTACGTTTGTCCAAATTGCCAAACAGTCTTCAAACCTAAATTAAGTCACATGATTTTCGCTAATCATACTTTCAAAACGCGCAAACTCACATGTCCAAATTGCGGTGAAACGCATTATTGTATTGAGGTAGCGGATAACAATAAGTTGATTTGAAGAGAGGAAGATCATCATGATTGCGAAAGTTGAACATTTATCTAAAAGTTTTGGAGATGTGGAAGTTATAAAGGATATTTCGTTTGAGTTAGAAACAGGAAAAATTCATGCTATACTTGGTCCGAATGGTTCCGGTAAAACAACAACCATAAAATTGATGACCGGTTTGTTGAAACCGGATAAAGGTGCGGTCACCTTATTTAATCAAACTTTAGACCAACCGCACTTCAATGAAGTACGACAAGCTATGGCTGTCCAAAATGATGGGGCTTTATATGAAAATTTAACTGTTGCTCAAAATTTAAAGTTTTGGGCGCAGTTGTATGGTTTAGATACAATTGATTTTAATCAAAACAGTACTTATTTATTAAAAGTATTTGATATTGAAGCACATATGCAAGCCAAAGCAGGTGCTTTAAGTAAAGGAATGAAACAAAAGGTATTGTTAATTCGAGCGATGATGACAAACCCTAAATTATTAATATTAGATGAACCAACTTCAGGGCTGGATCCTATTGCTTCAGAACGCTTTATTGAATTACTTAAACAGATGGCTAAAAAGCAAGGAACTACCATTTTAATGTGTACGCACCAACTTCAAGGTTTAGAAAAAATTGCGGATAATATTTTCATTATGAAAAAAGGAACATTTATTGCGCAAGGGACAGTATCACAATTGATACAAACAGAATGGCCGGGACATGAATTTCATTTAAAAGTGTCAGACGTTCAAGAAGCAGAACGTCTTTTAAGTCAAGCATCTATTGATCTAGTTTCTTTCTATGATGTTAGAGATGATCAATTGATTGTGAAAGTGGATGCATATAAGGACATTTCTGAAGTTATTACTATTTTAGTAAAAGAAAATATAAAGGTTTATGAAGTTACACAATATCAACATGCGTTACAAGAACTCTATGAGAAAAAAGTAGGTGGTTTATAAGATGAATACACATCGTATCAAAGCATTGGTTAAAAAAGAATTGTTAGAAATGATGTATGATAAGTCGACGTTATATCCTATGCTTTTCATCGCTGTCTTTTTCAGCGTCATACTGCCGAATATCTTGATTATTTTTAGTACGAAAGTTGATTTAGTTAATTTGCCGAGTGAATTTGAAAAATCGATTCACCAGTTAAATACACTTAATTTACCTGTTCATGCATCACCTGAACATATTTTAATTTATATAGTATTGATGTATTTCTTAATGCCACTCTTTCTTTTGATGCCTGTCATTATTTCTAATGCTTCTGCGAGTTATAGCTTTGTGGGAGAAAAAGAACACAAAACGTTAGAGGGATTGTTGTATACACCATTATCAGATAAAGAAATGTTGTTAGGAAAAGTTATCGCATCTTTTATACCTTCCATCGTCATCACATATGGCGCCATTGTGCTCTATGGTATAACAGTGAATTTATTTGGTTGGAAACAATTCCATCAATTAATTTTTCCTAATGGAGCATGGCTCTCTTTAATTCTGTTAATTATACCATCAATGACTTTCCTTTCGATATGTCTCGTGATGATGGTTGCGAATAAAGCAAAGAGTATGAAGTCAGCTCAAAGTGTTGCGTTATTCTTAGTTGTACCGATTATCGGTTTAATCATTTCTCAAGCTTCAGGTATTATGCTGTTAGGTTATCAAATCATCTTAATCGCAGGTTTCGTCTTAATTATCTTAGACATCATTATATTCTTATTACTTGTGAAGTCATTTAATAGGGATAAAATGGTTTCGAAATTATAAATGTGTAAATACAAAATAACCAGTGCGAAGAACTCGTACTGGTTATTTTGTATGGAAAATATCCAATGGTTTTTAACGGTTATCAGAAGTGTCTATAAAATCGTATTTTAAAATTTCTTTAGGTTCTTTTTTAGTGAATTTATCAAATAAGCTTTGATTGATATTGGCTAACTGTGTTAAAAATTCAGGTTCTACTTTTAGGATATCTAACAATTTTTGCGGTGTAATGAGTTTTCTTACAAACATGTATTCTAAATGAGCGGTTATTTTAATTGGATGTCTGCGTGCCAGTGTATCATCTAAAGGTTCAACCGCTTCATAATTCTTTTCATGAATCGCATGACAAAAAGCAATATATTCTTCAAATGTGAGTAATCCTAACTCATAAGCACGCTGACCCATGGCTTTGATAGATACATACCACTTCTGTTTTAATGGTGTGTAATCATCTGGATTAGACAAGTTAGACACCTTCTTTAGATCTTCCTTAAATGCTTGTTCAGGCAATAGGAATGAAGCGGCGAAGATATTTGCTTCACGTTCTATATCTTGAAATTCTTCATAAGTGAGTAAATCAAATTGAATATGCTTATGTAACAGTAAATGACCTAATTCATGCGCAACATCAAACACGCTTTTTACCGCAAAATCATTGTTGTGGTTTAGAACAATATAAGGCATACCTTTTTCAGACCAAAAACTGAAAGGTTTCGCTTCGTTATTGATATTTGATTCGCATATACATAAGCCTGCTTTTTCTAACATGAATAGCAACCTTAGGTTCGACGGTTCTTTTATAAGTAATGTGCGTGCTTTTTCAGCAGCATTTTTAATAAAATCGATTTGGCTATTAGCTTGATCGTAAAGCTGCTCTATTTCAGCCGTGATGTCTAAAATCTGTTTAAAAGGTGATTTGACGAATCTTGATTGGAATTCTACAAAGTTCGCTAGATATATGGATTGGTAAAATTGTTGGGTGTGTGTATGAAAGTTATAGTTGCTTATAGAAACATGTCCGCGTTGTACTGTATTGGTTCTAGAAAAGACTGTATGTTCGGCTGTTAGATAACTGGTTCTTACTTTGAAAAATTGACTTAAAGTTAAAGTGAGATTGAAATCAAAAGGTGCATGCTTATTCTCGCATTGTCTTAATTGGTATTCACTTATATTTAAGTGTTTAGCTAAAGCTTTGTAACTATAACCGTGTAATTGACTTAAGCGGACGAGTTGTTTTCCAATATTCATAGATGTTGTGTGCTCCTCTTATAGTTATGTAATTATGACTGACTTCTGATGGAGTTGGAAAGTTGTTTGCTATTTATTATTTTATTATACATAAAACCCGAGAGGAAACATGAATTTTTCTCTCGGGTTTGTTTTAAGTGTTTGATATTCGGTTCGTTGTTGTATTTATTGTAGTTTGACGTCTGCTTTTGCCACTTCAATCACTGTATCTATAAGTGTTTGAATACCTTTTTCAATTTCTTCTGGTTCAACAGACTCTTTAGGTGAGTGGCTGATACCGTCTTTACATGGAATGAACAACATGCTGGTAGGGCAGATTAATGCCATGTTCATGGAATCATGACCGGCACCGCTGAACATGAAACGGTAACTGTAGTCATGTTGTTCGCACACTTGTTTAGTAATTTGGGCAATTTCTGCATTCAGACCCACAGGCATATCTTGTCCCAAGTCTTTAACCTCAGCTTGTATATTACGACGTTTTGTAATCTCTGAAATGGCTTGTTGTACCTCAGTCGCAACTTGTTCACGTGATTCTAATTCTTTACCTCGAATATCAATCAATAATGTTACATCGCCAGGGATAGCATTCATTATATTAGGGAAGGCATCTAAATGACCGACTGTCGCAACGACACCTGCTTTATGGTAATGTTGTGCGATGGCTTCAACTTGTAAGATGATTTCTGATGCGGCAGTTAAAGCGTCATAACGCATTGGCATAGGTGTTGATCCGGAATGACTTGTTTCACCTGTTAATTTAACTTTAAAACGGTGAGGTGCTGCGATATGAGTCACAATCCCAATGTCTTTGTGTTTGTTTTGTAAGATAGGTCCTTGTTCAATATGCAGTTCTAAGAAGGCCTTTAAATCTCCTTGATGATAGAAATCTTGTTCTGAAGGTAAGCTTTGTTTTAAAGTGTCGACCAATTGGAATAGAGTTTTGCCTTCATTATCTTTAATTTCTTTCATATCGTCTTGAGACAAGTTGCCTGTAATGTATTTACTGCCGAGTGTCGCAGTGTTGAAACGTGCAGATTCTTCTGCTGTAAATGCGACGATTTCAATTGGGTGATCTGTTTCAATTTGGTGTTCGTTTAAATGCAGCATGAGTTGTAATGCAGCTACAACACCAAGTAAGCCGTCGTAACGTCCGCCATCTTTTACGGTATCGATATGTGATCCAATCATGACAGGCGGTAAGTTAGGTTGCTTACCTTCTCTTCTTGCGATGACGTTGCCGAAGTAGTCGAAGCGGACATCTAATCCTGCTTCTTGGCACAACATTGAGAATTTCAATGCGGCTAAGCGTTCAGCGTGACGAAAGGCAATGCGGTTTGTGCCGCCTGTTTCTGTATTAAAACCATAGTTATTAAAAGTGTCTAAATGAGACATGACAGTATCTAAATTCATGGAGCTCCCCCTGTTTGATTAATGATTGATAGATAGTTATAACGTTATTATTGATCGAAGAGTATTTCTTCTGATGCATATAATGCGAGACGAATATTTAATGAGTTGAACGGATCTTCAACCGTGCAACCTAATATTTCTTCACAATTTTTAATTCGATATTTTACAGTGTTACGGTGAATGAACATTTTCTTCGCAGTTTTGGTAATATCACATTGATAATCCATGTACATTTTAAGCGTATCTTTTAACTCTTCATCCTTTTTCGTTTTAGGATAGGCTAGGTCACCTAAAGTATGTTGAATGAAGGGTTTCAATTTACTTGGTGGTAACAGCTGTAAGAGTTCTTTCATACTCTTTGATTGATAGAAGTTCATGAATGCTTTACGTGCTTTATCTAAGCCGCTTTCATAAGCTTCGTTCGCTTCCATAAAGGACGTTGATAATTGAGAGAATTCTGTGACTCTATTACCAATCCCGAATGAAATACTGCTGTCGAAGAACTCATGGTATTCTTGTTGAATATGTTTTAAGTAATTTAAATAATACTCATGTTTAGATTGTAGTAAAATCGTAAATCTGCGATTACTTGGCATACTGTAAACACTGATACGTGAATCTAAATCTGTGAGTTTGTGTATGAGCCATGTGTAAACGAATTGATAACGCTCTTCAACGTACTGACTGTTTTCTAAATTATCCATCGGGTCAATGGCACAGATAATGACTTGATAATAATCGGAAGGGTAAATACCGTATTGTTCAAATAAAATCGGATGATTATGAACAGATAAAGGTTGATCAGAACGATTCGTAATCAGGGATTCAAAGAAACGATTGATATCTGAGTGTTCAGCTTCTTCAACCTTTTTATTTTTATATATCGCAAAGCTCAATGTTGAGACAATTTGTTCAATCGTTAATAAACTGAAAGGATAAGACAGCTTATTGATATCTGACACCATTAAATAATATGGGAAATAAGCATAGGCTTGTACTTTGAAAATCGCCACGTCATTAGTGAACTTCGTTTGATTGCGAGTAATTGTATTAGCGTTTTCTGAACGTAAGTATTCTAAAAAGTAACGGATATGTTGTTGTTTCAACAAATTATTCTGTTGGTAATGCCAGCTTTGAGAATCAACCATATAGAATGGATTGAATAACAGAACGGGTACGCCTAAAATACGGCTCATTCTTTCTATCATTGTTTCGACACCGAAACCCTTAATCAGCATATCGTTCAGTTCTTCTTGAATATTCAAAGCGTAGTTTAATTTAGCTGTTTGTTCATCTGAGATATAAGTTGAAATTTGTCTTGTGATTTCCCCTAAATTCCACTCTTCAGAGATTTCTATCAATGGAAATTCTAATTCGTTTGCGTAATCAATCACTTCTTGATTGATATGTTTTAAATAACGAGACGTTTTAATACCTAACCCCGCGGTATCAATATCATTTAATTCTTTAATCATTTGTTTCAAGCCTGCTTGATTATCCCGAAATAATAACCCCGTCGTGAGTATAAATGACTCTTTAGCCGTGTAATCTTTAATATCAATATTTTCTGTGATGTCTAAGTGGCGAACTTCTCTTTTTAAATCCCCATTTTCGTTAATGAGTTTCAACCCGGCAAAGCTCGGAGCAGCGAGTATATTTTGCAACGTCGGCATTTAATCACCTTCCTTAAAGTTGGTATGTTGAATTTCAGATGTTATTACAATGGTTTCTCTTTATACAAGTGAATTTACTTATTAATTCTATATGTTTATTTAAATGAGTAGTATTTAAACGCCTTCAAACACTCTATGTAATCGTCATTATAAGTTTTTGAATACTAAATGCTCTTGTTATTGTAACGCATCTACTGAAATAAATTTTAACATGAAATGGCAGAATTTGTTCGAAATTGATAATTTTATAAAAAATTACTGTCAAACTGCACAAAGAAAAACGTTTCCAGTAACTGTAAAATTTTAAGTAAAGATTATACGTATAGTCATATTTATTCCAACTCAAAGGAGATATAGAAATGACGAAACAGGGGCAAGCGCAAAGCGGCATTCATGATGCGGCTTTCTTCGAACGCAGAGGCTATAACAAGGATGTTATGCCTAAAACAGACAGCCAAAGAAATATATCAACATTCAACTTCTTCACCCTTTGGATGGGTGCTGTCCATAACATTCCTAACTATACTGCCGTAGGCGGATTTTTGCTACTAGGGCTTTGCCGTTACAAGTAATTTTCGCATTGATCTTCAGTTCATTTATTATTGCGACATTACTTGCGGTTAACGGTTATGCTGGTTCTAAATACGGCATTCCATTTGCCATGCAGTTACGTCAAACGTATGGTGACATCGGGGCAAAACTTCCTGGTGTGTTACGTGGTGTAATTGCGGGTATTGGTTGGTTCGGATTACAAACCTTCGCAGGCTCACAGGCATTACTCATTTTGCTTATTAAGATCTTCCCGGGGTTCGAGCATTTTGGTAATGGAACGACAATTTTAGGCATCACGATACCTGGTTTAATCGCATTTTTAGTATTCTGGGCTATTAACTTTGCGATTGGTATCGGCGGCGGTGAGACACTAAATAAATTCACTGCAGTTTTAAACCCGTTAATTTACATTGTATTCGGCGGTATGGCAATCTGGGGCTTCATGGTTGCCGGCGGCTGGGACAACATCATGCATTATGAAATCACAACAAAATCAAGTGGTATTATTTATCCAGCTATTTTATCATTCATCCTAATTTTCAACTCAATGATGGGTGTTTGGGCTGGACCTGGAGCAAGTGTTTCTGACTTTACACAAAAAGCAGTTTCAACACGTGCACAAATTGTAGGACAAGTTTCAGGTATTGTTGTTGCACACTTATTATTCGCATTCAGTAGTGTGTTCATCATTATTGGTGGTTCTATCTTCTTAGGTCACCAAGAATGGAATATCTTAACAATTATCAATAACTGGGATAATATCTGGACGATTTTAATCGCCACCGGCGTATTATTGATGACTACAATTTCAACGAACGCGACAAGTAATATCATTCCAGCAGCATATCAATTAAGTGTATTGATGCCGAAGTTGATTAACTATCGCCGTGGTGTAATTTTAGCTTCTGTTGTGAGTGTTCTGATTATGCCTTGGAAATTAATGGAAAATGAAGATAGTATTTTCGTTTTCTTAAATATGATCGGTGCAATTTTAGGACCGGTTGCAGGTGTATTAATCGTACATTTCTACTTAATCAACAGATGTAAAGTCGACATCGAGAGATTGTATTTTGATACAAATAATCCAAATCATGGCGGATTAAGATTTAACTTCTCTGCTTATGTGGCTACAATTCTTGGTGTTGTTGTTTCACTATTAGGTTTCATTCCGAAATTCCAAGTCATTTCTGACTTCTCATGGTTTATCGGATTTTTCATCGCAGGCATTTCTTACATCATTTTATACGTGTTAGAAAAGAAATTTAGAAAGGATAAAGGAGAGAAAGCTAATGAAATATGATTTATTGATTAAAAATGGTCGTGTCATTTTAGACGAAGGCGAACAAGAAGTAGAAGTAGCTGTTAAAGACGGAAAAATCGCAGCAATTGGTCATGACTTAGGTGACGCAGAAAAAGTTATCGATGCAAAAGGACAAGTCGTTGCGCCAGGTATGGTAGATGCACACGTGCATATTACAGAACCAGGCGGCGGCTACCGTGACGAGTGGGAAGGCTACGAAACAGGATTGAAAGGTGCTGCAAAAGGCGGCGTTACTACAATCGTTGAAATGCCTTTAAACCAAGTACCAGCAACAACTGATAGAGCGTCAATCCAAGAAAAATTTGATGCAGGTAAAGGTAAATTATCAGCTAACGTTGCAAGTTATGGCGGTTTAGTGCCATATAACTTAGATGGTGGTATCCAAGAATTAGACGAAGAAGGCGTTGTGGCTTACAAAGCGTTCTTAGCTACTTGTGGTGACCGTTCAATCGATGGCGACTTCGAAAACGTAGATGACTATTCACTTTACGAAGGTATGAAACAAATTGCGAAAACAGGTAAAATCTTATCTGTACACGCAGAAAATGCTGATATTACAGACCGTTTAGGCGAAATCGCTTATAAAAACGGCGAAAAATCATTGGCAGCTTACGTAGATTCAAGACCTGTATTCACAGAAGTTGAACCTATCCGCAAATTGATCTTATTCGCAAAAGAAACTGGCTGCCGTTTACACATCGTACACGTTGCATGTGAAGAAGGCGTGGATGAAGTTATTAAAGCACAACAAGAAGGTGTAGACGTAACATGTGAAACTTGTACACACTATCTATACTTCTACAAAGAAGAATTAGATGACATTGGTCCAGTTGTTAAATGTTCACCACCAATCCGTGAAGAATCACGCTTACCAGGTATGTGGGAACGTGTTATCAATGGTGACATCAACTTCGTAACATCTGACCACTCACCAAGTACACCTGACTTAAAAGATACTGACAACGCATTTGAAGCTTGGGGCGGTATCGCAGGTATCCAAAATAACGTGGATATCTTATTCGACGAAGGTGTTCAAAAACGTGACTTATCACTTAAACGTTTCGCTGAAATTATTGCGACTGAACCTGCAAAACGTTTCGGCTTAGACAACAAAGGTAGTATCGCAGTTGGTAAAGATGCAGACTTCGTCTTCATCAAACCAGAATCTTCATACACATTACAAGCTGAAGATTTAGAATACCGCAATAAACTAAGCCCATATGTAGGTCGTACAATTAACGCACAAGTTGCGAAAACAATTTTACGCGGTGAAGAAACTTACAGTCTTGAAGACGGTGTTTCTAATGACTTCCGTGGTGAATTTATCTAAGTCTTGATTAAATTCAAATAAGTATGCATGCTGTATCACAGCATTAATATAAAAAAGGCCTCCGAACCATTTCAGTTCGGAGGTCTTTTGTCACATTTAAACAAGATTTAATAAGAATGTTTTAGCTTGTTGGTAGATATCTAAATTAAAGTCATTCACTTCGCGATCAAAATCGTGATCTTTGTTATCGAAAGCGATGAATTTAGTTTCTGGAATATTACGGTCTAAATGTTGAGCTTCACCGAAAGGCACATCTGGATCTTGTTTACCATGCACAATAAATGTAGGTGGAAATGCTTTAAGTGTTTTAGGCGCAATGTTATAGGCAGCATCTGTAGATTGTTGAATGCCTAGTAACTTCAGCCATTCGTTTTGTCCGCGTGCATAAAGGTAAATGAGATAACGTGTCTGTAAATCACCTTGTGTTAAAGGTTCTGTTTGAATCATATTATTTAACAGTTCTGGTGTGATTTGTTGAGACATGGCTTTGTATTGTGGATTCGCACGTAAGAATTGCGGTACGTGGAAACGGCTATAACCATAGAAATCAAGAATACCTTGGACATCGCGTTTAGATGCAACAATTAAAGATAAGAATGATCCTGCTGAACGACCGAATAAGAAAATCGGCAAGTCAGGATGATTAGCTTTGACATCGTCGAATTGTGTTAATGCATCATTCATAATCGTATCGATATTGCTTTCAGGTGCTAAACGATAATCTGCTGAAATCATTGTAAAATCTTCAGTTAACAAATCAACGTAGGCCTGTGGTAAATCATCAGGTTGACCGAAAATTAAGCCGCCACCATGAAAGTAAAGAATGATACCTTTAGGTTCATTTTGAGCGGGTGTAATGAGTTGCGTTAATTGAAATTGGTCTTGGGTTGTGATGTGTTTTGTTTCTGACAACAAAAGAACCTCCTTTGGTTATGTTAGATTGCTTTAAATTGTTCATATTTACCCAAAATAATTATCGCAAATCTTATATCTATCGTATTTGTACAAAATGAATAAATACGAGGATGTTAATTGTCGGAATTGTGGATGTAGTAACAAAAGTAAACATTTATAATAGATGATGAGATGAAAAGGAGTTGTTGAATATGAACATCCGTTCCTCTTTTGAAGCTTTAGATAAGCAGTTTACCGCATATGGCGGTTTGATTGGCGGAGGAATTACACGCTTGCTTTATTCAGATGAATGGCAGCAAGCCGTGCATGCTTTAAAAGAAACATTAGAATCAGCTGGATTTGACGCAACTTTCGACGACATCGGCAACTTAACAGGTCGTTTAGAAGGCAGTAAATATCCAGATGAAAAAATTGTTTCAGGTTCTCATATTGACACAGTCGTTGAAGGCGGTCATTTAGACGGTCAATACGGAATCTTAGCTGCTGTGACAGCAATGAAGGCACTTAAAGAAGAACACGGCCAACCGCTTCGTTCTCTAGAAGTCCTTGCCTTAGCTGAAGAAGAAGGCAGCCGTTTCCCATTCGCATTCTGGGGCAGTAAAAACTACTTCAATCTTGTAGACAAATCAGAAGTTGAAGAGATTGCAGACGCAGAAGGTGTGCGTTTTGAAGATGCGATGAGAGACTCTGGCTTTGACTACAGAAAACAAGACCAAAACCACGATGACATCAAAGCCTTTGTTGAAGTGCATATCGAGCAGGGGAAAGTGCTTGAAACTGAAAACAAAGCAATTGGTGTAGTGAATGGGATTGTCGGCCAAAAACGTTACACAGTTACATTAAAAGGTGAAGCGAACCACGCAGGTACAACACCGATGGGCTTAAGAAAAGACGCAGTTGTAGGATTTAGTGAGATTGCTTCTAAATTAACACAACGCGCTAGAGAAATCGGCGATCCGTTAGTACTGACTTTCGGCCGTGTTGATCCTGTACAGAACACAGTTAACGTAGTCCCTGGTGAAATTGTCTTCAGTATTGATACACGTCATATTGACCAAGACGCATTGAATCAATTCGCTGACGAAATCACAGAAACAATCAAATCAGTATCTGAGTCAGAAGGCTTAGAGTACGATATTGATTTATGGATGGACGAAGCCCCAGTATTAATGGACAAAGGTTTAGTAGATAGAATCGAACAATCAGCTGACCAAATAGTGGGTAAAGAACAATATAAAGTCATGGCATCAGGTGCCGGACACGATTCGCAAATCTTTGCGAAATTTGTTCCGACAGCAATGTTGTTCACGCCATCTATCAACGGCATCAGTCATAACGTTGAAGAAGAAACAAACATCGAAGACTTAGTAAAAGGAATCGAAGTATTAAAAGACGTTTTATATGAATTAGCTTACAAAGAATAATTAATGTAAAGGAGTTTTTAATAATGGGTTACTTAAATCACAATCAAGGTTATAGAGAAGGTTTATTAGAAACAAGAGCAGTTATCAAAAAAGACAATTACGCAGTTATCGTTCCAGACGGTTTAGTAAATAACGTAGTACCAGGATTCGAAGATTGCGATGTTACTATTTTAGGTTCACCACGTTTAGGTGCACGTTTCGTTGACTACCTAGTTACATTGAAAGATCAAGGCGGCAACACACAAGGCTTTGGCGGAGACGGTATCCAAACATTCATCTATGTTGTATACGGAAACATCAATGCGTATGCTGGCGATGAAAAATACGAATTATCACAAGGCGGTTACTTATACGTACCAGCTGATCAAGTGATGAAATTCGAAAACAACAACAATAACGAAGACAGCCGCGTATTCTTATACAAAAAACGTTACCAACCACTTGAAGGTCACAAACCAGAAGTTGTGACAGGCAATGTTAATGACCTTAAAGCAGAACCATATGAAGGTATGAAAGAAGTATTAGTTCAAGACTTATTACCAAAAGATATCGCATATGACATGAACATTCACATCTTATCATTCGAACCAGGTGCTTCACATGGTTATGTTGAAACACACGTACAAGAACACGGTGCATACGTATTAAGCGGCCGCGGTATGTACAACCTAGACAACGAATGGTTACCAGTAGACAAAGGTGACTATATCTTCATGGGTGCTTATGCTCCACAAGCAACTTATGCTATCGGCTTAGAAGAACCATTCGCATATATCTACTCTAAAGATGCTAATCGTGACATCGAACTATAAGAGAGGGTTTCTAAATCATGAGTGAAGAGAATTTAGTTTATGTTGGCTATGATGAGTTACGCCAATTATTTAAAGAAAAGCTTATGCTTGCAGGCATGCCTGACAAGTATGCAGACAAAGTCGCTGAGCTGATGGTATTCGCAGACGCACGTGGTATCCATTCACATGGTGCCGTGCGCTTGCGCTACTATGCAGAACGTACAGCAAAAGGCGGATTCAACTTAGAACCAGAAATTAAATTTGAAAAAACAGGCAAATCTACAGGTATTTATCACGCAGATAATACAGTGGGTCATTATGCAGCTTACCATGCGATGGAAGAAGCGATTCAAATGGCGAAAGAAAACGGTATTGCTGCAGTAGGTGTCAAAGAAATGGGACACAGCGGTGCGATTGGTTACTACACACAAATGGCTGGTAAACATGGTTTAGTGTCATTAAGTGTCTGCCAATCAGATCCGATGGTTGTACCGTTCGGAGGAACAAAACCTTACTTCGGTACGAACCCGATTGCATTTGGTGCACCTCGTAAAGACGGCAAGCCTATTGTCTTTGATATGGCTACAACTGTACAAGCGTGGGGTAAAATCTTAGACGCACGTTCAAAATATCATTCAATTCCAGATACTTGGGCAGTGGATGATAAAGGTGAACCGACGACAGACCCTTATAAAGTCAGCGCATTGTTGCCTGCAGCTGGACCGAAAGGTTACGGCTTGATGATGATGGTAGATATTCTATCAGGCAGCTTGCTTGGCTTACCATTTGGTCAGCATGTGTCTTCAATGTATGAAGATTACAGTGCGTACCGTCGTCTGGGCCAATTCCATTTAGTGATCAATCCAAGTTACTTCGGTGACGAGGAACAATTCTTATCACAAATGGAACAAATGGTTCAAGAACTTCATGACATCGATCCTGCGAAAGGCTTTGACCAAGTCTACTATCCAGGTGAAATTCAAGAAGATGTGGAAGCAAAATACGACGAAACAGGTATTCCAATTCCACAATCTATCTATGATTACATGAAGTCAGAACAAGTTTACTAATTCAATTGAATGAGCGGTGCTGGTCATTGCACCGGCACCGCTCTTTATTTAGTTTTGCAGACTAATAAATTGCAAGAATCTTCAAAAAAGTCAGGAGGGTTTTAGTGATGCGTGTTACAAAAAAAGAACTTTATGAGTTAATGAAAAATAAATTGATGAAAGCAGGTTTGCAAGAAGATGCAGCTGCTGACGTTTCAGATGTTTTAACATTCGCAGACCATCGCGGGATTCATTCTCATGGTGCAGTACGTGTTGAATATTACGCAGAGCGTATTGCCAAGGGTGGTATTAATGCTCATCCGAATTACGAGTTTGAAAAAACAGGTCCATCTTCTGCAGTGTTCCACGGCGACAATGGTCCAGGACACCAAGCAGCAAAACAAGCTATGGACAAAGCGATTGAAATGGCGAAAGAAAATGGTATCGCAGTTGTGGGTGTGAAAAACATCAGCCACAGTGGTGCGTTAGGCTATTTCGTTGAAATGGCAGCAGACCAAGATATGGTCGGTATCAGTATGTGTCAATCTGACCCAATGGTTGTACCATTCGGCGGAACTGAACCATATTTCGGTACGAACCCGATTGCTTTCAGTGCACCGACAAATGATGATCGTGTGATCACATTTGATATGGCGACAACTGTACAAGCATGGGGCAAAGTGTTAGATGCACGTTCAAAAGGCCAATCTATCCCAGATACATGGGCAGTAGATGAAAACGGTGAACCTACTACAGATTCAAGAGCGGTACACGCTTTAGTACCTGTTGCAGGACCTAAAGGTTACGGCTTGATGATGATGGTAGACATTTTATCAGGTAGCTTGCTTGGTTTACCATTCGGCGGCCACGTGTCATCTATGTACAAAGATTTAACAAAAGGCAGAGATTTAGGCCAATTACACGTTGTAATTAACCCGGCTTACTTCACTGACCCTAAACAGTTCAAACAACAACTTTCAACAATGATTGATGAGTTGAAAGCACAACCAGCTGCGAAAGGTTATGGCGAAGTTTACTACCCAGGTGAACGTGGACGTTTACGTAGTGAACGCTATGACAAAGATGGTATTGAAATTGTAGATGACATCTATGACTACTTGAAGTCAGATGATGTGCATTATGACCGTTATCACGGTAAAAACAGATTTGCAGAATAATAATGGAGGACTATTATGTTATATACAATCATTAAAGAGAATACGTATCAAGACTCTATTGTATTGATGTTGTTATCAAACAAATTATCAGCAATGGACGGCGTTAATAAAGTATCAATTATGATGGGTACACCCGCAAACAAAGACATCTTCAGAGCTTCAGGCTTCGATTCACCTGAACTAGATGAAGCAAAACCAAATGACATTGTTATCATGATCGATACAGATGATGAATCAATGGTTGATGAAGTGAATCAACAAGTTGAAGATGAATTAAAAGGTAAAGCGGAAGACGATAAGGCTGAATCAACACAAGAAGTTTCTAACTGGAACCAAGCGTTAGATAAAGCTACTAATCCTAACCTTGCGTTAATTTCAGTGCCTGGTCAATATGCGGCTATGGAAGTTGAAACTGCATTAAGAAACAACTTGCATGTATTCATGTTCAGTGACAACGTACCTAAAGATGATGAAGTACTTTTGAAAGAAATGGCACATGACAAAGGTTTACTTGTAATGGGTCCTGACTGTGGTACAGGTATTATCCATTCATTACCATTAGCTTTCACTAACATCGTTAACAAAGGTGACATTGGTATCGTAGGTGCTTCAGGTACTGGTATCCAAGAGGTCACTACAATTGTTGACCGTGAAGGTAAAGGTGTAACTAACGCAATCGGTACAGGCGGCCGTGACTTATCAACAGAAGTCGGCGCAATCACAATGATGGACAGTATCAAAGCGTTAGCACAAGATCCAGCTGTTAAAGTCATTACAGTTGTTTCAAAACCACCAGCTAAAGAAGTAGAAGAAAAAGTATTGAACTTGCTTCGTAATATCGACAAACCAGTTGTGACATTATTCTTAGGTCACAAACCAGAATACACTGAAGCAAACATTTACCATGCATATACGTTAGAAGAAGCTGCACGCGTATCAGTTCAACTTTCTAATGGTGAAAAACCTGAAT
Organism: Staphylococcus sp. HMSC056G08; assembly: GCF_001812305.1. NCBI lineage: Bacteria > Bacillati > Bacillota > Bacilli > Caryophanales > Staphylococcaceae > Staphylococcus > Staphylococcus sp. HMSC056G08. Next base: position 63,365 of record NZ_KV808433.1, on the reverse strand, counting down.
TCAAACCAGCAACAAAAGAAATCAAAGCAACATTGAAAGATGGTCAAGACGGCATCAAAGGTTACTACTCAGGTGGTACATTAGCAAGCGAAGCAGCAATGCTTGTAAAAGATGCGTTCGACGGCTTAAAAGATGAAACTACAGAAGGTTTCACTTACAAAGCTGGCAACCATGAAATCATTGACTTAGGTGATGACATGTATACACAAGGTCGTCCTCACCCAATGATCGACCCAGGTAAACGTATCGAAAAATTACAAGAAGCTGCAAATGATGAAAACACTGCAGTAATCATGTTAGATAACGTAATCGGTTACGGCAGTCATGATGATATGGCAGGTCAATTAGCACCAGCTATCGAAGATATCATCAGCGAAGCAAAAGCAAATGGTCGTGACATTGCTGTATTAGCAACTGTTGTTGGTACAGAACACGATCCACAAAACTATGAACAACAAATCAAAACATTAGAAGAAGCAGGTGCACAAATCTGCGAAACAAACGATCAAATGGTACGTTCAGCAATCGAATTAACAGGTCATAAAGCTGAACAACCAGAATTGAAAGAAGAGTCATTCGACGCAACTTCAGTTGACTTATCTGTAGACGATAAGATTCTTCAATTAATCAACACAACTCCAAGCGTTATCAATGTTGGACTAAAAAGCTTTGCGACTGCAATTGATGAAAGCGGCGCAGACGTTGTGCAATTCAACTGGAGACCAGTTGCTGGCGGAGATGAAAAACTAATGAAAGTATTACAATTCTTAAACAAGTATGAAGGAGAGTCTGTATAATGGGTTACCAAACAATTGATGAAGCAAACCAAGCTGTCATAGATAAAATGATCGCAGCAGCACCATTCCTAGTTGACGTGGTACCTGCGAAAGATAAAATTCCTGAATTGAAAGAGCATGTTTTACTACATGCGGGTCCACCGATTAAATATGAAAACATGACTGATCCAATGAAAGGTGCATGTATCGGTGCAATCTTATTCGAAGAATGGGCAAATGATGAAGATGCAGCACGTGAATTATTAGAGAATGATAAAATTGAATTCATTCCTTGTCATCACGTGAATGCAGTAGGACCAATGGGCGGTATCACTTCAATGAACATGCCTGTATTGGTTGTTGAAAACAGAGAAAGCGGCAACGAAGCTTATTGCCAAATGAACGAAGGTATCGGCGCAGTATTACGTTTCGGTGCTTACAATGAAACAGTTGTTAACCGTCTACACTGGATGAAAGACGTATTAGGTCCAGTATTAGGTAAAGCTGTTCGTCAAATGGAAGACGGCTTAAACGTTAACGTTTTAATTGCGAAAGCAATCGCAATGGGAGACGAATTCCACCAACGTAACATTGCAGCTTCACTTGCATTCTTAAAAGAAGTTGCGCCAATCATCTCTGAATTAGAAGATGTTGAACCAGAAAAACGTACAGAAGTTATTCAGTTCTTAGCAGACACTGACCAATTCTTCTTAAACGTTGCGATGGCAACAGGTAAAGCAATGATGGACGCAGCTCGTGAAATTCAACACGGTACAATCGTTACAGCAATGTGCCGTAACGGTGAAAACTTCGGTATCCGTATCGCTGGTATGGGTGACGAATGGTTCACAGCACCTGTAAATACACCACAAGGTTTATATTTCACAGGTTATTCATCAGACGATGCTAACCCTGATATCGGTGACTCAGCAATCACTGAAACAATCGGTGTCGGCGGTATGGCAATGATCGCAGCACCTGCAGTTACACGTTTCGTAGGTAGCGGCGGCTTTGCAGATGCCTTAGCAACTTCAGACGAAATGACTGAAATTTGTATTGGTGAGAACCCTAACTTCTCTATCCCGACTTGGGACTTCAAAGGTGCTTGCTTAGGTATCGATGCACGCTTAGTAGTTGAAAAAGGTATTACACCAGTGATCAACACAGGTATCGCACACAAAATTGCCGGCTTCGGTCAAATTGGTGCAGGTACAGTGCATCCACCAATCGAATGCTTCGAAAAAGCAATCACAGCTTATGCTGAAAAATTAGGATTTAATGGATGATTCTCACAGCACAAGCCATTGGCGCAAGTGCAAGCAGAATCTTGAATCATACAACAGAACTTAAAGTACACAGTTGCTTTAATAAAGGTTTTAATGTGGTGGATAAAGATGACAATCTCATCTTTATCGGTACCACTGAAAATGGGATGTTCCCATTTGGCGTTGTAGTTGATGCATACACTAGAGATCGATTACTACAATCGATTCAGGTGGGTCAAACGTTAAAAGCACATCCACGTGCTTTAGCGTTTGATCGCAATCTACAACTAAATATCAATGTGAATGTATTTAAAGCGAGTCAAAATTTTGAAGCCATTCATTTGAATCAATTAAAGGAGAGTATCCAAGCATTTGATTTTTGTGAATATGCTGACGGTGACTTTAATCCTGCTAAAATGCAATCGATTTATGATGCATTGTCAAACCCACATGGAGATGCGAAGACTGAATTACGCTATTTAATAGGTCGAGGGCAAGGTTTGACGCCATCAGGCGATGATATGTTAGTCGGGATGTTGTTTGTTCACTTTATTAGACCGTTTATTCAGCCGCAGCATTTAACAGAAATTGAACAGCTGGTGGATGAACCTTTAACGACATTGGTCAGCCAAACCTTTTTAAAGTATGCCGTTAATCGTATTTTTAGTTCTAAATTAACTGATTTGATGGAAGACGCCTCTAAGTCGACGTTAGAAAAACTTCTCCAAGTAGGCTCATCATCAGGTAAAGACACACTTTATGGTATGTCTATAGCTTTATTGAAGGAGTGAAAGAAGAATGGGTAAATATGTTGTTTTAGCACTTGGCGGTAACGCAATTTTACAACCTGGCCAAGAAACAAAGTTTGAAAATCAATATAACAACGTAAAAAATGCGGCAAGCAAAATGGCCGACATTAAAGAAAGTGGACACAAAATTGTTGTGACACACGGTAACGGACCGCAAGTAGGTAACATCATCGTTCAAAACGAAGCGGCTAAAGACCAAGTTTCTCCAATGCCGATTGATGTATGTAACGCTGAATCTCAAGGTTTCATCGGTTATATGATGGAAAGTGCACTGAAAAACGATTTATACCAACGCGGTATCGATTCAAATGTTGTGTCATTTTTAACAATGGTTGAAGTCAGCAAAGATGATCCAGCTTTCGATAATCCAACGAAACCAATCGGTGTGTTCTTCTCAGAAGAAGAAGCAAAACGTATGGAACAAGAACAAGGTTTCACTATGGTTGAAGATGCTGGCCGTGGCTATCGTCGTGTTGTACCTTCACCAGAACCAATGGTGATCAACGGTGTAGACGCGATTAAACGCTTAATGACAGACACAGTTGTCATTTCATCTGGCGGTGGCGGTATCCCTGTATATCGTGACGATGACGGCAAAATTCATGGCTTAGAAGCGGTTATTGATAAAGACCGTTCAGGCTTGAAATTAGCTGAACAAGTGAACGCTGATACGTTCATTATGTTAACTGACGTACCGAATGTTTATATCAACTACGGTAAAGAAAATGAAGCGAAATTAGAAAACATCTCAGTTGAGGAAGCGGAACAATATGTTGCGGAAGGTCAATTCCCAGCAGGCAGTATGTTACCGAAAATCCAAGCTGCGATTGAATTCGCGAAAACAGGTAAAGAAGCGATTATCTGTTCATTAGCAGACGCTGTCGATGCTTTAGAAGGTAAAGCAGGTACACGTATCACTTTAAATAAATAAGTGACGTGATGCATAGTAAGGTATGTTAATCTTCTATACCTGTACTTGCATTGATGAAACGAAAGACATAGAATAAAGTTAATTCAATGAGGTGGGGAGATTAGGTTCTGTCCTACCTCTCTCTTTATTTTCAAATAAACTTAAATAAATGAAGAAAGGGTGAGCATATGGTACAGGATGAGCGCTTCCAAAAACATAGATTGCGCGATTCGTGGTTGATTGTTCTTGCGATGGTCTTTGTCGCATCAACATTACGTGCACCGTTAACAGCAGTTGGTCCGGTTATTGATCAAATTAAAGATGCCTTATCAATCAATAACAGTGTGGCAGGTATCTTAACGACGATCCCGCTGTTGATTTTTGGTATTGTATCACCGTTTGTATCTAAAGTATCCTCGCGTCTGACAATGTCTAAGACGGTGTTCTTATCTACGATTTTAGTCATTATTGCGTTAATCGTACGTGTCTCTGGTGGATTCCCGATTTTCATCCTTGGTACAGTGTTGCTAGGTATTGGTATTGCCTTTGGTAATGTCGTGCTGCCAAGTTATGTAAAATGGAAATTCCCGCTTCAAATCGGTCTAATGACAGGCTTATACAGTGGTACAATGAACTTCACTGCAGGTTTAGGCGGTGGCTTAAGTTATCCGTTATCTGAAGCGGGTACATATCGTCTATCGTTAGGTTTCTGGTTAGTATTTGCGATTATTGCGATTATATTATGGGTTCCGCAAATGCTTTCAGGTACGAAACAAGAGAAAGCCATGCTTGAACAAGCAGCTAAAGAAGAGAAAAAGTTATTTAAAATCAGTCGTTCTAAACTCGCATGGACAGTCGCATTCATGATGGGCTTCCAATCTATGATTTTCTATACAGTTGTCGCATGGGTACCGTCTATCTTAGTAGATAGAGGTGTAGATGCTTCAACAGCAGGCTACTTATTGATGCTGAACCAATTCGCACAAGTACCGATGACGTTTATTTTCCCTATTTTAGCGTCACGTATGAAGAACCAAAAACTATTAGTGACTATCGTTTCCGCATTCTTTATTATCGGATTCGCACTGTTCTTCTCACAATCATTCACGCTATTAATTATCGGTATGATTTTAGCCGGCTTTGGTATGGGTTCTGGATTTAGTTTATGTATGACATTCTTCTCAATCCGTGCACGTACAAGTGATGGCAGTATCGCATTATCTGGCTTCGGTCAATCAATCGGTTACTTCATCGCCGCAATCGGACCATTCTTAATCGGTTTACTACACGATGTGACTGGTGGATGGATTTCTGGAATTATTTCACTCGTTGCGATGGGTGTCTTATTCTATGTATTTGGATTGCTTTCTTCACACGGTGAAGTAGAAGATGAATTAGCATAGTTACTTTAAGCATGACAGTAAATAGACTTACGCTGTCATGCTTTTTTAATGGAAATTTAGAGATACATTCATAGCCCTTTTGAGAATGGTCTCATATAATGGAAGTAAGTCGAAATAAAGGGAGAAATCAATGGAAAATTTTAATGAGTATTTAAATAAAATTGAGGATCCAAAACAAAAGGAAATTTTAACAACTGTTTTTAACTGGGTAGATGAAACGTTTCCTGAGTTAGAAAAAGCCATTAAATGGAATCAACCTATGTATACACATCATGGTACCTATATTATCGGGTTCAGTCGTGCAAAGGCACATTTCTCTATAAATCCTGAAGCTGCAGGAATGAAGCCGTTTATAGACCGTTTTGACGCAAATGGCTATACGTATACTGAAAACTTATTCCGTATTAAATGGACGCAAGATATAGACTATGACTTATTAAAGGATATGATTCAATTCAACTTAGAGGATAAAGCAGACATTACGTCTTTTTGGCGTCATTATAAATAAAGTCAGTAGGTGTTTATATGGATGATAAGACAATTGAAATGTTGAAAACACATGCAATGTACTTATTAGGGCTAGAATTAAAAGTGTTTGACAATCGTCACATTAATCAAATTGTAAATGAAATTAAAACGCCGTTTATGAATTACGAAAGTAAACAATTACGTAAGTCTTTAAAGACTTACATTAATGAGATGAGCAGTCAGCACATTTACTTTTATACCAATGCGTTTAATGTCCATTATTATTTCTTCAAGTATCGTAAACAAAAACAATTTATTATGATTGGTCCTTTCTTAAATGAACGACCGACTGAAAAACAGAGTCATGAAATGCTGCAAGAAGCGGGCATTAAAATATCAAAGATGGCTACTTTGAAACAATATTTATTGAGCATTCCGGTTTGTAATCGTAGAGACGCATTGAAAATGACACGATTAGCCGTACGTTTTATTAAAAATCGAGATGTGAATTATGAAGTCATTCCATTTACATTAAAGATGCATACAACAGAACTAGGTTATACAGCGACAGAAGAACAATATGAATTCACATTGAATGAATTAGAAGAAAGATATAAAGTTGAGAATCAATTAATCACTGCGATGGAAAATGGTGATAAAGAAACAGTATTTAATTGTCTGATAAAATTAATGAGTAGTGTGGCTGGTATGAAACGTTCAAATGATTACGCTTTAAACGCAAAATATAAAGCTTATATTTTAAATACATTCGGACGTAAAGCAATCGAAAAAGCAGGCGCAAACTTGTTGCTAGTCGATCAGATTTCTAAAAAATATGCTGCTGAAATAGATGAAGTAGTTAATTTGCAGGGACTCAGTGATGTGATGCATGCGTTAACTATGGAATACACCGATATTGCTCAAAAAGTGAAACAGTACGAACACACACCAAAAGTTAATAAAATTCTGCAGTATATCGATTTACATTTAGATCATCCACTCACGCTTCAATATTTAGCAGAGATGGTTGATTTATCTCCTTCTTATTTATCTAGAATCTTTAGCGAGGAATTAGGCGTTACCTTATCACAATACATCATTAAAGCTCGCATTAAAGTTGGGCGGGACTTGTTAGTGCGAACCAATATGTCTGTCTCTGACATTGCAGTTTATGTCGGGTTTAAAAATCAAAGTTATTTTACTCAAAGATTTAAAGAAGTATATCACATGTCTCCATTAAAGTATCGAAAAATGAAAAAACATACAAAATGATGAAACCGTTTACAATCGCTACACCATTATTGTATCTAAATTCATAAACATAAACAATTTTTCATAGTATCAATTTGTCAGAAATCTCAAAAAAAACGCAAATAAGGTAAAAATTTGTATAAAAACGTAAAAAAAATGATAAAAACAGCGGATATTCCAAGAGTAAAAAGTAAAATAGTAACGTAAAATTTCATATCATTTTTCGCCGAAAATTCATTGTTCGTGTAGATAAATATTACAAAGAAACGCTTTTATATCAAGGGTTTAACTTGATTGATAAAGGCGTTTTTTTATTTGCATTTTTTGCATAAAAAGAGGTCTGAAATCTGATGGAAAATTGACCATTCTTAAAAAAACTTTTACTTTAGTGGTGAGCTAGCTAGTTAAAAAAAGTATTTTTAAGGGAGGATTAAACAATGCATAAATATACAATATTGGAACAGTTGCATAACAATTATCTGGTCGCAGTTGTCAGAGGCAAATCACAAGAAGATGCACAAAATATGATTGATCAAATTATAGAGGGCGGAATCAAAAATATTGAAGTAACATTTACAACACCAGGTGCAGAACATGTGATTCAACATTTACAACAACATGCTGATGACACAGTTGTGATTGGTGCTGGCACTGTACTTGATGCGCATACTGCGCGTATCGCAATCTTAAACGGCGCTAAATATATCGTCAGTCCAAATTTTGATGGAGACATTGCACAGTTATGTAACTTGTATTCAATTCCGTATCTGCCTGGTTGCGGGTCGGTCACAGAAATTACAGATGCATTGAAATCAGGTGTAGATTTAGTCAAAGTCTTTCCAGGTGATGTGCTTGGTTCAGATTTTATCAATGCAGTTCACGGACCTATTCCAAATGTCGAAATGATGCCTTCAGGTGGTGTATCCATTGATAATATGGACGAATGGTATAAAAAAGGTGCATTTGCAATCGGTATTGGCGGCGGATTAACAAAAGGTGCGAAAGACGGCAGTGATAACATCATTTATCAGAACACGAAGAAATTTGTAGAACGCTTCGAACGTATTCGAGGTGATAAGTCATGAATTTTATCACACTAGGTGAAATCATGATGCGTTTAACACCTCCAAACCATCAAACGATTACAGAAACCACATCGTTTGATGCGGTCTATGGCGGTGCAGAAACGAATGTAGCTGTCGGTTTAGCTGGATTCGGCGTATCAACACAAGTGATAACGGGATTACCTCAAAATGAGCTTGGACAAGCAGTATTGAGAACGTTACGAAAATATAATGTTGGCACAGACAATATTGTTCAAGCAGATGGCAGGTTAGGTGTGTACTATTTGGAAAAAGGATTTGCTTATCGTCCATCCAAGGTAGTGTATGATCGTGCATACTCAGTTTTTTCACAGTTTGATACCACATCAATAGATTTTGATAAAGCATTTGAAAATCAACAGTGGTTCCATTTTACAGGTATCACACCGGCATTAAATGAACAGTTATTTGAAGTGACATTACAAGCAGCGAAAGCTGCAAAATCAAAAGGCTTATTTGTAAGTTGTGATTTAAACTTCCGCGCAGCATTATGGTCTTTTGAAACAGCACGTGAGGCGATGTCTGAGTTGTTACCTTATGTTGATTTAATCTTTGGTTATGAACCTTTATCACTTACAAATGAAGATGGAACGGATAAAAAGGATGGCTTAGATAGATTAGCTTCGATTGAAACATTAAAACCATATTTAGCTGAAATTCATGAACGTTATGATATTGAATACATTGCGTTTACACAGAGAAAAAAATTTTACGAACTCAAGAAACCGCTTACAAGGTTTCATTTCACATAGAAACCAGATCGCACAAACTGAGCAATATGACTCAGATATTTTAGACCGTGTCGGAACAGGAGATGCATTTAGCACAGGTATTATTTATGGATTAATGGAAAATTGGGATTTGAGAACGACAGTTCAATTTGCGATTAACAATATGTTGTATAAACACGCAGTCCATGGTGACTACCATACAGCGGATGTTGAAACAATTTTCCATATTACAGACTCAGCGGATATTAAACGCTAGAAACGAGGTCATTTTATGGAAACGATGACAAAGAGAGAAGAAGAAAAAGTTGAAACATTCAAAGCGATAGAAAAACCGAAACTACCGCTTAAAGAGAAAATAGCTTATGGATTTGGTGACTTAGGTAACGGAATGATGTTTGACTTAGGTCAAATCTACTTACTTAAGTTCTATACAGATGTTTTAGGAATATCAGCAACGTATGCAGGTTTAGTATTCCTAATTTCAAAAATATTTGACGCTTTTGTCGATACAGGTGTCGGATCTTATGTAGATTCACGTAAAAATATTGGTCCAAGAGGTAAGTTCAGACCATATATCTTATTTGGGACAGTACCTTTAGCAATTATGACAGTAATGACCTTTATCACCCCGAATTTAGATTATACCGGTAAAGTGATATGGGCATTCGCAACTTATATGATATTCAGTATGGCTTATTCAATTGTTAATATTCCTTATGGTTCACTTTCTGCATCTATGACAGTAAACGCAGATGACCGTACACAACTTTCAGTGTTCAGAAATATGGGGTCACAAGGTGCGTTGTTCATTACAGGTATCATTGTTTTACCTATGGTAAGCCAATTCCCTAATCAAGCAATTGGGTTCCCAGTTGTTGTAGGTGTACTTGCGGCAATTGGTGTGATTTTCCACATCATTTGTTATAAAGGTGTTAAAGAACGCTTTACAGTAGAACCCCCTGATACAAAAGGACAAAGTAGAATTGCGTTTAAAAACTTATTGAAAAACGGAGCATTCGCAGTGCTTGCCTTCTATACATTACTAACAATTACAGCCATGTTCTTAAAGCAATCTACACAATTGTATTACTTCCAATATGTACTTGGCGAAGTTAATTTAGTAGGCATTGTTAGCTTGTTCAACTTTATCGCACTGATTCCAGCATTATATCTTACAACTGTTTTAAGTAAGAAGTTTGGTAAAAAAATGACTGCGATTATTGGTGTTGTAGGCTTTATCATTTGTGAAATGTTAAACTATGCATTCTTTGGAGAGAACGTTGTAACCTTCTTAATCTTTAGTACATTAGGCATGTTCTTCCTAGTGATTCCTAATACAGTTACATGGGCATTTATCGCAGACGTTGTAGAATACGGACAACGGAAATCAGGAGTTCGTACTGAGGGGATTATTTATTCAAGCTACAGCTTCACACGTAAAGTATCACAAGCTTTAGCTGGATTTATTCCAGGTATAGCACTAACGTTTATTGGTTATCAACCGAATGTCGAGCAAACTGCCGATACATTACAGGGGTTAGGACTTTTATACTTTGTCGTACCTGCTGTTATCAGTTTAATTGCGGTAATTGTCTTCGGAATATTCTATAAATTAACAGATAAACGACATGAACAAATTGTAAAAGAATTAGCGTTAAGAGAAGAAATTTAAAAGGAGCGTATATACTATGGCATTTATCAATGAAACTTTTATGTTACACAATGATAAAGCAGTACAACTTTATGAAGATTATGCAAAAGACATGCCAATTTATGACTACCATTGTCATTTAGACCCTAAACAAATCAGTGAGGATCATCACTTTGATAACATTACAGATTTATGGTTGAGCGGCGATCATTATAAATGGAGAGTTATGCGTGCTCAAGGTATCGAAGAACATTACATCACTGGAGATGCGGACAAAAAAGAAAAGTTTGTCAAATGGGCACAAGCACTTCAAAACGCAGTCGGCAACCCAGTGTATCACTGGTCACAATTAGAACTTGCGATGTACTTCGGTGTCTATGATTTATTAACTGAAGATAACGCAGAAGAAATTTATGAGCGTGTGAATCAATATCTGAAAGACAATCATGTGACAACGCAATCTTTAATTAAAGAATCAAAAGTTAATTTGATTTGTACGACAGATAATCCAACAGATGATTTACATTATCATGATGAAATTAAAGCCCAATCTGATTTCAAAACAGCAGTTTTACCAGCATTCAGACCTGATGCAGCATTTAAAATCGGTTCACAAGATTTCTTAGATTTTGTTGAAAAACTAGCTGAGATTACTCAACCGATTCAAAGTGTTGAAAGCTTCATTGACAGTTTGAAACAACGTATCGATTACTTCCACAGCAAAGGCGGCAGATTAGCTGACCATGGTTTGGAACGAATTGATTATGAAGATTTCACATCAGAAGAAATCACGGACATCTTCAGAAAAGCGTTAAACAAAGAAACAGTTTCTGATTTTGAAAAAGCACAATTTATCACATTCGTCTTGAATGAGTTAAGCAAAGCGTACGCTGACAAAGGATGGACAATGCAAATTCACTTCGGTGCGATCAGAAATAACAATACGAGAGCATTTAAAAAGCTAGGTCCAGACACAGGTTTTGATTCAATTAACGATCAAACGAACTTAGCCTATAACTTGAACCATTTACTAGACATGATGGAACGTGAAGATCACTTACCAAAAACGATTCTTTACAACTTGAACCCAAATTATAACGACGTTGTAGGTTCAACAATTGCGAACTTCCAAACAGAGCCAGGTATTGCGAGTAAAATTCAACACGGTGCTGGCTGGTGGTTCAACGATACAAAACGTGGCATGTTGAGACAAATGTCATCACTAGCTGATCAAGGTATGTTGATGCACTTTGTAGGTATGTTGACAGACTCAAGAAGCTTTATCTCATACGCACGACATGAATACTTCCGTCGTATTCTATGCACATATATCGGAGAGATGGTTGAAAATGGTGAAATTCCAGATGAACCCGCATTATTAGAAAAATTAATTAAAGGCATTTGTTACAACAATGCTTATCATTACTTTGGATTAATTAAGGAGGAGAATAATCAATGAAGATGACATTTCGTTGGTATGGTAAAGAAGATCCAATTAGTTTAGAGTACATTCGTCAAATTCCTGGTATGGAAGGAATTGTCAGCGCAATTTATGATGTACCTGTTGGTGAAGTTTGGCCATTAGATAAAATCGAAGCACTAAAGAAAGAGATAGAAGATGCTGGTTTAGAGTTATCTGTGATTGAAAGTGTACCAGTACATGAAGATATTAAGTTAGGACGTCCTACACGTGACAAGTATATTGAAAACTACCAACAAACATTACGTAATTTAAGCAAAGCAGGAATTAAAGTTGTGTGCTATAATTTTATGCCGGTGTTTGATTGGACGCGTTCAGACTTAGAATATCGTTTAGACGATGGTTCAACTGCTTTAATCTATAACGAAGACCATATCAAAAAGATGGATCCATTAAGCGGGGAACTTTCATTACCTGGTTGGGATTCAAGTTATACGAAAGATGATTTAGCAGATTTATTTAAAGCTTATGAATCTGTTGATGAAGAAAAGCTATGGGAAAACTTGTCTTACTTTATTAATAAAATTATCCCTGTAGCTGAAGAGGAAGATATTTTAATGGCGATTCATCCGGATGATCCACCATGGAATATTTTCGGCTTACCACGAATCATCACAAATAAAGAAAACTTAGAACGCTTCATTAATCTATACGATTCAAAATCAAACGGTTTAACAATGTGTTCAGGTTCATTAGGCTGTGATAAAAACAATGATTTCCCTGAAATGTTACGTTACTTTGGTAAAAAAGACCGCGTACACTTCGTGCATGCGCGTAATATCAAACATACAGGTACACACTCATTTGAAGAATCTGCACACCCATCAGAAAAAGGTTCATTAGATATGTATGAAATTGTTAAAGCCATGCATGATTTCGGTTATGAAGGGCCGGTACGTCCAGACCATGGTCGTATGATCTGGGGCGAAACAGGTAAACCAGGTTACGGTTTATATGACAGAGCACTAGGTGCGACATATTTAATCGGACTTTATGAAGCAGTAAGCAAAGGTAAGGAGTGAGCATATGATTCCATACGAAATTGATTTAAACAATAAAACAGTAGTAGTGACTGGTGGTAATGGTGTCATCGGTTCAGCGATGTCGAAATCATTAGCTCAAGTCGGTGCTAATATTGCGATTATTGGGTTGAATGATGAGACAGGTGCACAAGTTGTACGTGAGATTGAAGAAGCGGGCGGTAAAGCACTTTTCATTTCAGCAAGCGTTACAGATAAAGCACAGATGGAACAAGCAAAAACAAAAATCCATGAAGCATTTGGCAAAGTGGATGTGTTAATTAACGGTGCAGGCGGTAACCATCCTAAAGGTACGACGGATGATGAACATTTTGATAAAGATAATAAAGATCAAATGCAGACATTCTTTGAATTGGATGAAGCAAGTGTTGGTTTTGTGTTCGACTTGAACTTCTTAGGTACGTTCATTCCATCACAAGTCTTTGCGCAAGACATGATTGATAACAAAGAAGCAACAATCATCAACATTTCATCAATGAACGCATTTACACCATTAACTAAGATTCCAGCGTACAGTGGAGCAAAAGCAGCTGTCAGCAACTTCACGCAATGGTTAAGTGTTTACCTTGCTGATACAGGCGTACGTGTTAATGCGATTGCGCCAGGGTTCTTAGTGACATCTCAAAATGAAAAGTTATTAATTAAAGAAGATGGCAGTTATTCAGCACGTGCAGAAAAAATCTTGAATGCGACACCTTTACATCGTTTTGGTAAACCAGAAGAATTAATCGGTGCATTATTCTTCTTAGTCGATTACCGTTCATCAAGCTTTGTGGACGGCGTAGTATTACCAGTTGATGGCGGGTTCAATGCATATTCAGGCGTATAATAAATGAAGGAGAGAATGATATGTTATATCCAATTACAACAGAAACAAGAAATATTATTGATTTAAATGGCACTTGGAAATTCCGATTAGAACATGCGAATGAAAAGTTAGATGCGACACAACCATTAGATACTGATTTAGTGATGAGTGTCCCAGGTTCATATAACGAGCAAGGTGCGATTAGTGAGATTCGTAACCATGTGGGTACTGTCTTTTACGAAAGAGACTTTATCGTACCAAAAGCATTACGTGACGAGCGTTTAGTTTTACGTTTCGGATCAGCTACACATGAAGCGATTGTATATATTGATGGTGAAGAAGTTGTATCTCATAAAGGTGGTTTCTTACCATTTGAAGTAGATATTACAGATAAAGTTGGCGCAGGCAGCCACCGTTTAACTGTGTCAGTAAACAACATTTTAGATCACTCAACATTACCTGTAGGTAACTATGAAGAGTTTACAGATGAAGATGGCAACTTAATCAGAAAGAACACACCAAACTTCGACTTCTTTAACTATTCTGGCTTACACCGTCCGGTTAAAATCTACACAACACCACATAAATATGTAGAAGATATTACAGTGGTACCTAAAGTTGAAGGTGACAATGCGACAGTTCGTTATGAAACTGAGGTTGTCGGTGATGTGGAAGAGGTACGTGTTGAATTATTAGATGAAGAAGGTACAATCGTAGGTTCAGCAACAGGTGCACAAGGTGACATCAAAGTAGAAAACCCACGTCTATGGGAACCGTTAAACGCATATTTATATAACTTAAAAGTAACATTATTCGACAATGGTGAAGTAGTTGATACGTATACAGAACGTGTAGGTATCCGCTCTGTTGAAGTGAAAGATGGTCAATTCTTAATCAACAACAAACCATTCTACTTCAAAGGATTCGGTAAACACGAAGATACACCTATCAATGGTAGAGGCTATAATGAAAACGCAAATGTTATGGACTTGAACTTAATGAAGTGGATCAATGCGAACTCATTCAGAACAGCGCACTATCCTTATTCAGAAGAAATGATGCGTCTTGCGGATGAACAAGGTATTGTAGTAATTGATGAAACTACTGCAGTAGGGGTTCACTTGAACTTCTTAGTACACTTAGGTAAATCAAATAATCCTATTGATACATGGAAAGACATTAAAACAAAAGAAGCGCATGAACAAGTGATTCGTGAATTAATCGCACGTGATAAAAACCATGCATGTGTTGTAATGTGGTCTATCGCTAACGAACCAGAATCAGATGCTAAAGGTGCGAAAGAATATTTCGAACCGCTTGTACAACTGGCAAGAGACTTAGACCCACAAGATCGTCCAATGACAATCGTAACAATCATGTTCTCACAACCTGATAACTGTCAAGTTCAAGATTTAGTCGATGTACTTTGCTTGAACAGATATTATGGTTGGTATGTAGACCAAGGTGATTTAAGAGCAGCGAAAGCATCATTGAAGAAAGAAATGGATGGCTGGTCTAAAGTACAACCGAATAAGCCAATTATGTTTACAGAATACGGTGCAGATACTGTAGCCGGATTACACGCAATCGATGACATTATGTTCACAGAAGAATACCAAGTGAAATATTACGAAGCTAATCATGAAATCGTAGACCAATATCCACAGTTTATCGGGGAACAAACTTGGAACTTCGCTGACTTCGAAACAAGTACAGGCCATATTCGTGTCCAAGGTAACCGTAAAGGTATCTTCACAAGAGATCGTAAACCAAAATCTGTAGCGTTCTACTTCAAAGAGCGTTGGGCAAATATTCCAGATTTCTACTATAAAACAAAGTAAGCCAATGATTGAAACTCACTGAACATTAAAATATTAAATAATAATTACTCCCAAAATCCAATATGTAAGTATATAAACAAAGCCTACTATATAAAAACAGCGCAGCCTCCCAGGGTTGCGCTGTTTGTTTCTGTTGATTAATTCAATTGTTTATTTCGCTTATCTTTCAAGTATAAGAGTGTTTCTATAATAAAGACGATAATGAGTGAGAAGCCGAATAAAGGCATTAAAACTCCTAAGATAATCAAAGTGATTATAAGTGAAATAGACATCGGCTTTTTCACACGTCTTGGTAGCATTTCAGCTTGTTTCATGTGTTTTAAGCGTCTAAACCAAGACATGAAACCAAAGATGATTCCGCCTAAAAAGGCGATACATACGAGTAAGTTAATAATTTTGTTAGCCATACCGAAGAGGTGGCCTTCGTGAAGCGGAATACCCCAAGTTAACCATTTCGCTAGGATACCGTAATCTTGATAATCCACTTTACCTAATTGTTTACCAGTATATTGGTCCATATAACGTGTGGTTTCTTTTTCAGGTGCGACATCAAAGCCGGTTACACCACTATTGCTGGCTTTAGATAGCGTAAAGGAACCATCAGGACTGTTGGATAAACAATCGCAAAAGGACGTGTTAAACCTTGCTTTTCAGCGTTGTGAATCACTTTATCCAAAGATAATTGACCAGGAATGTTTGTCATCGGCATCGCCATACTACCGTGATGCCCGCCACCTTCTGATTGTGGTGCTGCTTTTTGTCTTAAAGCCCATGGAATTTCATTGGCTTCTGATTTAGGTGGATTTGCGACGAGTTGAGTTTGTCCTAATTGTGGGTACGCAGTAGAAATCTGATTGATTTTAGCACCCATGAAGCCAGACCAAGGTAAGCCTGTAAAGACTAAGATTAACATCGGAATAGCGATTATTAATCCGACAATCGCATGCCATTTTTGGAATTTGAGTACTTTGTTGTTAGATTTTAATAACTTTTTACGTACTAACATATAAATACCAGATAATATCATAAAAACAGTCCAACATGCGGTTAATTCAACTAAGTAGTTAATCGCAGTATTTTCGGTCGAAAGGGAACTATGTATACTTCTGACCATATTGGAATAGGTGTATTTCACATTTTGTTGATCGACAATTTGGTTATGATTGTCTAGAAAAATATAATAAGAATTACCTTCCATATCACCAATTGTGATGCGGTTATTGTAAGGTGACTCCATCACACTGACTTTATTGATAGTGTAACCAGGATGTTCTTTTTCGATTTGTTTAATCGCATCGGTCATAGATTGTTGTTTTGTATGTTCGCTTTGACCATAGAATTCGTGCTTATACAATTGATTTTCAACTTCAGGGAAGAAAAGATAAGCAATACCTGACAAAGTCAAAGTAATTAATAAAGGCGTAATAAAGACCGCAGCGTAAAAGTGTAATCGCTGCATAGGATTAAATGTGTTGGGTTTCATAATTTACCTCTTTATCTATATAAAATATAATGATTTCGCTTTATATAAAAGCTACATTATATTATTACAGATTTTTAAATAGATGAAAGGACAAATGTTTGTCATATTTTGAAAATTGTATGACGGAAGTGTGAAAATTATTGGTTTTTAATAAAAAGAATGAGAATTAAGTAGCATTGTTATTCATAAAAATTAAAATTGTTTAAAGTAGTCAAAAGGTCGTGTGAAAATTGGAATTTTTGCCAATGTTCGCCTTTTTTATGTTCGGTAAGCTTAAATTGAAAGTAATTTTAAAGGAGCGATCATTATGAATAACAACAAAGCAAATCAAGTTAGTAATCGATATTGGATAAAACTTGTTGCAGTCTTTACATTAGGTTGGTTAGTTATTTATGCAGCACGCACAATATTAAATCCGATTATGGGTAATATTAAAGCTGAATTTACCTTAGATAATGCTCAATTAGGATTAATAATGAGTTTGTTCTTTATTGGTTATACCGTTACACAAATTCCTTCAGGTATCATGGGGGATAAAATAGGTCGAAAGAAAATATTAGTACCTAGTTTTTTAGTTTTTGGTATCTTTATGGTTATTACAGGTTTGATGCCTAGCTATTTCTTATTTGTTATCGCATGGGTGATTGTAGGTTTAGCACAAGGTATGTTCTATGGTCCACAATATGCACTTTCGTCAGAAGCTATACCAGAAAAAAATATCACTTTAGGCAGTGCTTTAATTAATAGTGGTATGGCTTTTGGAACATCAATCGGTTATTTTATCTCGAGTATTTCAGTTTCTGAGATGGGAATGAGCTGGAGAATACCATTTTATATTATGGCAGTACCGATACTTATCATCGCGTTTTTAATGTATCGTATTATTAAAGAACGCCCACGTAAACAAGTGCAGCAAGACGAAAATATAGCGCCATTTAAAATGTCTAGTTTATTTAAAAATCGAAATCTAATTCTAGCTTATATTATTATCTTCTGTTCCATTTATGGATTCTTTATGATTATTACTTGGTTACCGTATTACTTAGAATCAGAAAGAGGTATCAATGGTGCACAGGTAGCTTTTGTTGCATCACTCGTACCTTGGGCAGCTATTCCAGGCTCTTTATTCTTTAGTTGGTTATCAGATAAGTTAGGAAGAAGAAAACCAGTATTAATGATTATGTTACCGTTAGCGTTTATTTTTACAGCATCTATCGTATTTTTCGATAACTTAGTCATTCTATATATTGCATTAATCGGCTATGGAATTGTTGGTAAAATCAGTACAAACCCAGTTTTAATTGCTGTTGTTGCGGATAATGCGCCTAAAAGTTCATTAGGTACATCATTCAGTGTTTATAACTTCATCGGAATGACCGCTTCAATCTTAGCCCCATACATTACAGGCTTCTTAACCGATCTTACAGGTTCAATGGCCATTGGGTTCTATTTAGCAGCGCTATTACTTGTGGTTGGTTTAGTAGCAGCATTGATGCTAAAAGAAAAAGGAAAAGTACAAGCACATTAATAATATAGTAATTATGAATAAAACGATAAATAGAAGTTTATAAACATATTTAAAAATCCCCTCGCTATTCGTAGTAGTGAGGGGATAAGTGCATCCATGTCAGTTTCTTTGTTAACAAATTTTAGCATTGTTCGATGAGACAGTGAAAAAAATGAGCCACCTCTATTTCATTTACGAACATTCCGCAAAGTTTGTTTAGTTACTGTAAATAGGGTTTTTAAAGAAGGAAAGTTTGGTTACGTTAAAGATGAGTAAACTAGATAAACTTAGGAGGCCTATAATGAGAAAAATCGGTATCTTTTTAACAACGTTAGTTGCGGTAGCATTAATTTTTACTGGAATTGAAGACATTGTGAAAGGTGCAGAAGCGCAAGCAGCTAAAGCAGTTACGGGTGAAGTAGTTTCTGATGAATTGGATCCAGACGGTGACGGATGGGCAAATATCGGATTTGAAAATATCAAATTAGATGAACCTTACCAAACTAAGTTAGTTCAATTAACACATCTGAAAGATACAGGTAAAATGTCTACGACTGAATATAATGAAAAAGTTGCTGCATTAATTTCAGAAGCAAGATCAATTGATGCATCTCAATCACAAGAATTACCAGCAGCCGGTGAAGCTGAAAGAAATCTTGTATTAGTAATCTTTGGCTTGTGTATTTCATTAATAGGTATGGTAACTGTTATGGCTAGTAGAAAACGTAAAAGTGAATAGTTCAGTACTCTGTAATTTTTAAGCAGCTTCGGCTGCTTTTTTCTATTTTCTGTCATTGACATACTTTAATGATAGGCATACAATAATTCTGAAAATTACGAAAACATCAGGTCTTTTGCATCACGAGAGGAGTCTTTTTATGGAACACACAGCGATGGATCATACTTCACCCACACATCCAGGGACTAAGATAGGTCCCAAATATTTTCTTTTTAACTTATTAAATGGGGTTGCGATTGGTATCGTAGCAGGTTTAATCCCGAATGCGATTTTAGGAGAAATCTTAAAAGCACTTGTCCCATTCAATCCAGTCTTTACTCAATTACTACACGTTACGACGGCTATTCAATTTGCGGTGCCTTGTTTAATCGGTGCGTTAGTTGCGTATCGTTTTAAATTTACCCCTTTAGGTATCGCGGTAGTTTCAGCAGCTTCCTTTATCAGTAGTGGTGCTGTCGTCTTTAAACATAATGCATGGGTTATCACAGGTAT
The DNA here is from genome assembly GCF_001812305.1 of Staphylococcus sp. HMSC056G08. Classification (NCBI taxonomy): domain Bacteria; kingdom Bacillati; phylum Bacillota; class Bacilli; order Caryophanales; family Staphylococcaceae; genus Staphylococcus; species Staphylococcus sp. HMSC056G08. The sequence goes on along the minus strand of NZ_KV808433.1, from coordinate 43,608 downwards.
TGGTGACTTAATCAACACTATATTCGCAGCTGCAATCGCTTCACTTATGATTTTGTTTATTGGTGAACGTTTTGGCAGCTTGAACTTGATTATATTACCAACATTTGTGGCAGTAAGTACAGGTTTCATCGCATTGCATACACTACCTTATGTCAAACTCGTCACAACAGACATCGGTAATATGGTTAATAGCTTTACTGAATTACAACCGATTCCGATGTGTATTTTGATTTCATTAGTTTATGCATCAATTGTTATTTCGCCAATTTCAACCGCCGCATTATCCATGGCAATCGGTATTGAAGGATTAGCTGCAGGTTCAGCTTCTATCGGTATAGCGGCAGTAGAAGCAGTATTAACGATTGGAACATTGCGCGTTAATCGTTTAGGTGTACCGATGACAATCTTTTTAGGTGGCGTTAAAATGATGTTGCCGAACTTAGTACGTCATCCGATTATTTTCCTACCTATTACTACGACTGCGGCAGTAACCGGCTTTGTGGCAAGTTTAATCGGTATTGGAGGAACGAAAGAATCAGCTGGTTTCGGTATCATCGGTTTAGTTGGGCCGATCAATGCGTTCAGATTTTTAGATTACGGAGACTTCTGGCTTAAAGCGATACTATGTGCAGTCGCATTCTTTATCGTTCCATTTATTACTGCGTTTATCGCGCACTTTGTTTATAGTAAAATATTTAAAATTTATGATGAAGAAATCTTTAAATTTATCGATTAATACATTAATGAGACAGTAATCATATGTGTGGTTTCTGTCTTTTTTTTATTGTGATACAAAGGATAGCTTATTTAGAAAGGGTTATAAGATAATTCATTCTACCATTTTAGTGGTTTCTTACTATTATATGTTCTTAAAATCATTATTAAATTCGAGCAGATATTGACTTTAAGTATTTTAAATATTAGAATTATCAGAATATTATAAACATAATTAACAACACAGAAAACGGAGGAGAATATATGGGAGGAACTATGACAAGACCAGGTACCAAGGTGTCGGTGGGTACATTTTTTTATAACGTATTAAACGGGGTCGCATTCGCAATTATCGCAGGACTCGTACCGCATGCGGTATTAGGGGAAATTTTAAAAGCATTATCACCGTACTCTAAATCAGCAGGTGTTCTATTACAAGTAGCAACAGCCATTCAATTTACGGTGCCGATGTTGGTTGGTGCATTAGTCGCACATCGCTTTAAATTCACACCGCTTGGCATTGCGGTTGTTGCGGCAGCTTCATTTATCGGAAGCGGGGCAGCGCAATTTAAAAATGGTGCATGGGTAATCACAGGTATTGGTGACTTGATCAATACGATGTTAGCAGCTTCAATCGCCTCACTTTTAATTTTATTCATAGGTGAACGCTTCGGAAGCTTGAATTTAATCATTTTACCTACCTTTGTAGCAGTTATTACGGGTTTTATTACATTACATACTTTGCCATACGTAAAATTAGTCACTACAGGTATTGGACATATCATTAATACCTTTACAGAGATGCAGCCAGTGTTAATGTGTATGCTGATTGCGATTGCTTATAGTATGATCATCATTTCACCGATTTCCACAGTAGCAACATCTATGGCTATCGGTATCAGCGGTCTAGCAGCTGGTGCAGCATCAATCGGTATTACAGCAGCAGAAGCAACATTAGTCTTTGGGACAATCACTGTAAACCGTCTCGGTGTTCCTGCCACAATTTTACTAGGCGGTGTTAAGATGATGCTTCCAAATATGGTTAAATATCCTGTGATGTTAGTACCGATTACAGTTACCGCAGCCATTTCAGGTTTTGTGGCAAGTTTCATCGGTATTGGCGGAACAAAAGAGTCTGCAGGTTTCGGTATTATCGGTATGGTCGGACCGATTAATGCCTTTAGATTTATGCATGTTGATGAAGTTTGGTTGAAATTAGTCTTGATTATCACCGCATTCTTTGTCGTTCCATTTACGGTTGCTTATATAGCGCACTTTATTTTCATCAAAATCTTTAAACTTTATGATAAAGAAATCTTTAGATTCCTAGGATAATCGTATTTCTGACAAATAAAATCAGAAATTTAATAAGATTATAATATCGTCTAAACCCTGTTGTACCATTGGATATTAAATTAAACACAATTCGAAGTGTAAAATTATAGCAAAAAAAGTCTTTTACTTAGGCAACAAATGTATTATATTAAAACAATACACATGAAAAGGTTTTCATCTAAATTGTCAGAAAACTTATGAAAATGGCGATAAAAGGCATGATTTCATATTATTAAAATTTCTTATAGAATTTGAGTTGTGATTTTAATACCCAAGTTAATCGATACGGATGGGGCATAAATGTTATAATTAAATTTGTTGGCCGTTTTTAAAACGGTTACAATTTTCAAAAGTATCTTAACAACTGAAGAGATAACAGTGTTAAACATATAAAGACTGCCCGAGCTGAAGCTAAGTTTCAGTTTGTGCAGTCACATTCTTAAACAAAGGAAAGAACGTCTGGATAGATGTTCAGTATTACCTAACACAAAGGGGAGGCAAAACAATGGATTACCAAATTATCAGTGAACAAGCTATCTTAGTTCGCTTTGAACCACAGATTGCACCTGAGACATTCAAGAAAGTCCAACAACTTGTGGTTTATTTGGAACGCCAAGATCATGAAGCGATTAAAGAGATTGTACCGTCTTATCGTGCAGTGATGATTCACTTCGATGATCATAAGATTCATGCGAAAGCATTAATCGAAGACTTGAAGCTTGATACGCTCGATGTAAGTGATATTGAGACGTCAGAAAGCTCCAAAGTGGTACGTATTCCAGTCATTTATGGAGGAAAATACGGACCTGATATTGAAGAAGTCGCTAAGCTTAATGATTTAACAGTTGAAGATGTGATTCAATTACATACAGAACCAACTTATTTAATTTATATGCTAGGATTTATGCCTGGTTTCCCATATCTTGGTGGATTAGATGAGCGTCTGTATACACCAAGAAGGGATGAACCAAGAGTACGTATTGATGCTGGCTCTGTCGGCATTGCGAAAAACCAAACTGGTTTGTATCCGCAAGATTCGCCAGGCGGTTGGCAAATCATCGGACGTACACCTTTAGATGTGTTCGACTTGGACCGTGAACCAATGACACTTTATGAAGCGGGAGATCGTATTGAATTCTATCAAATCTCACAAGATACGTATGATGAGATTATCGCACAGAAAAACGATCCTGATTTTGATATAGAAAGATGGGTGACTGTTCAAGATGAGCATTAGAATTATTAAACCAGGACTATTCTCAACAATTCAAGATATCGGACGTTATGGTTACCAAAAAGAAGGTTTCTCTAGTGCAGGTGCATTAGATAGATATAGTTACCGTTTAGGTACACAATTAATCGGTAATGAAGGTCCAGCAATCGAAGCAACTATTATCGGACCGACATTACAATTCTTAGAAGATAATACTGTAGTTATTACAGGCGCAGAATTTAAAGCAACATTGAATGGTGAGCCGATTTCCCACCAAACGGTTGTACAAGTATATAAAGGTGATGTACTCGCATTAAACGCCGCAATTACAGGCGCAAGAGGTTATTTACACTTCGGTCATCCGATTGACGTATCTGAAGTTGCAGGAAGTTATGCGACGCATACACGTACTAAAATGGGCGGTTTCCATGGCCGTGCATTAAGAAAAGATGATATGATTCCGGTTCATTATAATAATGATTACCGTCGTCATGTCGGTTATACGAGCGATTTAGATTTAATCCATGAAGGGACAGATGCAATCAGAGTTGTGGAAGGTCCGCAATATGACAGCTTCCCTGATGCTAGCCATGAAGGGTTAGTGTCAGAACCTTTTGAGATTTCTGAACAATCGGATCGTATGGGCTTTCGTTTGAAGGGTGCTTCTATTCCGCCGACTGACAGTGCAGATATTATTTCTGAACCTGTTGCACTCGGCAGTGTACAAGTACCGAATGATGGTAACCCGATTGTATTGATGAATGATAAACAAACAGTCGGCGGTTACACTAAGATTGCGACAGTCTGCCAGTCAGACTTAAGTGTCTTAGCACAAAAACAACCCGGTCAAAAAGTGAACTTTGAGTGGGTAACTGTGGAAGAAGCCATTCAACATTTAGATGATTATAATAAAGGTTTCGAAGCTTCATTAGAAGCAATAGTAAAAGAACCGTTGTTTGACATGAGGGAAATGAGAACAACATCAAAACGTATTAGCGAATTACTAGAGGGGGATGAATAGAAATGAAATTAGAAGAAATCAAAGATTTAATTAACTTAGTTAAAGAGAACAAGGTGAACAAGTTCAAATATAAAGATGAGGCACATGAAATTGAATTAGATTTTTCATCACCGCAACAAACACAACCAGCGACACAAATTCAAAATCAAGCAACATCTAATCCAGCACCAGAAGCGGCTCAAGAACCACAAGCTGATAACCCAGCATCTGGTGAAACAGTGAATGCGCCAATGGTCGGCACATTCTTCTTGCAAGATACAAAAGAATTAACTGAACCGATTGTGAAAGTCGGAGACAAAATTAAAAAAGGCGATGTTATCGGTTATATCGAAGCAATGAAAGTCATGAATGAAGTGACTAGTGAAGTAGAAGGCGAAGTTACAGATATCTTAGTTGATCATGGCACAAATGTAGAATATGACCAAGCACTGATTGAAGTTAAGTAAAGGGGTGAGAAATTATCATGTATCGTTGTTTAATTGCGAATAGAGGAGAAATCGCTGTACGTATTATTCGTGCCTGCCGTGAAGTGGGCGTTGAAACAGTAGCCGTATATGCGAAAGGAGACGAAAAGAGTCTGCATGTCAGTTTAGCAGACCAAGCCATTTGTATTGGCGAAGCGAATCCGCTTGATAGCTATTTAAATATTAATCGTATTATTGCAGCAGCAGAAATTACAGGTGCCAATGCAATCCATCCAGGTTATGGTTTCTTATCAGAAAGCCCTAACTTTGCGCAAAAAGTAGAAGAAAATGATATCTACTTTATTGGACCGACAAAACGTACGATGGAAATGATGGGTGATAAAATCACTGCACGTCAAACAGTTGAATCTGCCGATGTGCCGATTATCCCAGGTTCTATCGGTGCGGTACATTCTGTTGATGAAATAAAAGAAATTGCTAAAGATATCGGTTATCCAGTCGTATTAAAAGCCTCAAGCGGCGGTGGCGGTAAAGGTATCCGTATCGTTAAAGAACCAGAACATTTAGAGAAAGCTTTTAAAGAAGCGCAAAGCGAAGGTAAAAAATACTTCGATGATGATCGTATTTACGTTGAAGCATTTATTCCAGTTGCGAAACACGTAGAAGTACAAGTTATCGGTGACGGTAAAGAAAATTATGTACACTTAGGTGAACGTGACTGTTCAGTACAACGTAAAAACCAAAAATTAATCGAAGAATCACCATGTGCATCACTATCAGAAGAAAAGCGTCAAAAGATTTGTGAAGACGCGGTTAAAGTTGCGCAAGCATCTAATTACCGTAGTGCGGGTACAATCGAGTTCTTAGTAACTGATGATGCATATTACTTCATCGAAATGAACGCACGTATCCAAGTAGAACATACTGTCACAGAAATGCGTGCTGACAGAGATTTATTACAAGCACAACTTTACTTAATGAAACATGGAGAACTGCCATTCAGCCAAGATGATATTCACTTCACTGGCCACGTGATTGAAGCACGTATCAACGCAGAAAATCCAGAACGTAAATTCCAACCTTCACCAGGTAAAGTCAAAGCATTACATTTACCACAAGGTTTCAATGTACGTGTCGATTCATTATTGTATCCAGGTTATGTCGTGTCACCTTACTATGATTCACTTGTCGCAAAAGTGATTGTCAAAGGTGCAAACCGTACGCATGCGATTGAGAAATTAAAAGCAACACTTGATGAAATGGTCATTGACGGTTTCTCAACAACGGCTGATTTCTTGTATGCGGTATTATCATATCCAGCATACGCTGATGGTGATGCTAAAGATGTCGATATTAAATTCTTAGACCGTCATCAAATTACTAAGGGGGCTGCTTTAACATGAAAATAGATTTGAATTGTGATTTAGGCGAAGCATTCGGTAATTATTCATTCGGTGGAGATCATCAAATTATTCCTTTGATTACCTCCGCAAACATTGCCTGCGGATTCCACGCAGGTGATGAAAATGTAATGTATGAAACTGTGAAACTTGCGAAAGAAAACGGTGTGGGCATCGGTGCACACCCAGGCTTCCATGATATTCAAGGTTTCGGACGCCGTAATATGGATTTATCACCTGATGAGATTTATACCTTGGTTGCATACCAAATTGGTGCTTTATCAGCGTTTTGCCGTATTCACGATGTCAAAATCAATCATGTTAAACCTCATGGTGCCTTATATAACATGGGTGCGCGTGACAAAGATATTGCACACGCAATTGCACAAGCAGTATATGACGTGGACCCATCACTAATTTTAGTGGGCTTATCTAATACATTATTAGTATCAGAAGCCGAAGCAGTCGGTTTGAAAGCCGCAAATGAAGTATTCGCAGACAGACGTTATGAAGAAAACGGTCAACTAGTAAGCCGTAAAGAAGCTGACGCTGTGTTAACGGATACGGATGAAGCGATTGAACAGGTTGTGAAGATGGTTAAAGAAAACAAAGTCATTGCGAAAACAGGAAAAGAAATTGAGCTTAAAGCAGATACAATTTGTGTGCATGGCGATGGCGCGCATGCATTGGAATTCGTATCGAAAATACGAGAAAGACTAACGAAAGAAGGTATTTCGATTACGAAATTAGGGGGTTAATCTATGGGAGAAAACAAACAAAACAAACCGGAGTTCCAGTTCACTAAGGAACATAAGAGACTGTTATTAGGGTCAGTCTTCTTAATGGCGACATCAGCCATCGGTCCAGCGTTCTTAACACAAACAGCGGTTTTCACACAACAATTCGCCGCAAGTTTCGCGTTTGCGATCTTATTATCTATCATTATTGATATCGGAGCGCAAATCAATATTTGGCGTATCTTGGTTGTGACAGGCTTACGTGGACAAGAAATCGCGAACAAAATGGTTAAAGGGTTAGGGACCTTCATTTCCATTTTAGTTGCGATCGGTGGTCTGGCCTTCAATATCGGTAACGTCGCAGGAGCCGGTTTAGGTTTAAATGCGATTTTCGGTATTGATGTAAAATGGGGTGCCGCAATTACAGCCATTTTAGCAATTGGCGTATTCATTAGTAAGAGCGGTCAAAAAGTGATGGACTTCGTAACGATGATCTTAGGGGTAATGATGATTGGTATTACAGCATATGTAATGGTGAAATCAAATCCACCATACTTAGAAGCTGCAGAGAAAATGGTTATGCCTGAACATCCAGGTGCTTTAGTATTACCGATTATCACATTAATTGGTGGTACTGTAGGTGGTTATATCACATTCGCAGGTGCACACAGAATCTTGGATTCAGGAATCAAAGGGAAAGACTATCTTCCGTTTGTTAACCATTCAGCGATTGCTGGTATCTTAACAACAGGTGTCATGCGTGGTTTATTATTCTTAGCTGTATTAGGTGTGGTTGTTACAGGTGTGACATTAAACCCTGAAAACCCGCCAGCATCAGTATTCGAACACGCACTTGGACCAATTGGTAAGAATATCTTCGGTATCGTATTATTCGCAGCTGCCTTATCATCAGTAATCGGCTCAGCGTACACAAGTGCAACATTCTTGAAAACGTTAAGCAAATCATTGATGAAACGCAGTAATATCATTGTGATTGTGTTCATCGTTGTTTCAACGATTACATTCTTATTAATCGGTAAACCAGTTAAATTATTAATCATCGCAGGTGCGTTGAACGGTTTAATCTTACCGATTACATTAGGTGTTATCTTAATCGCAAGTAAGAAAAAGTCAATTGTCGGCGATTACAAACATCCAACATGGATGTTAATGTTCGGTGTACTTGCTGTACTCGTAACAATCGTAACAGGATTCTTATCATTCCAAGGTTTAGCGGATTTATGGAATTCTTAATAACATCAATCAAAGACACACGAGCAAACGTTGCTCGTGTGCTTTTTTGAGTAATAAGGTATGTGAGGTTTCTAGCATACCGATGTATACATAATAAAGATAAATTTAGTATAAAGGATATATATTTATATAAATGAAAACGCTATACTATAACTAATGAGATAAAAAGTAATACTTGATTCATCAAAATACTCGTATTTAATCGTTTGGAAAGGATGATTTACATGACAACAGAAGCGGTAATCGGCATCGATTTAGGAACGAGCGCAATTAAACTGATTGCGGTCGATCGCTTAGGCAATGTACTCGGCACACAAAGTGAACCGCTCAAACTTTATCACGGCTATCCAGGTTATTCAGAACAAGCACCAGAAGAATGGGTGGCAGCTGCAGTAAATGGGCTCCATCATTTATTAGCACAACCAGTATTATCAGATGTTTCGATTGAAGGTCTTTCATTTTCAGGTCAAATGCATGGACTTGTTATTGTAGATCAGGCAGGTCAACCATTAAGACGTGCAATTTTATGGAACGATACACGTACGACTCCTCAATGTGAACAAATCAAAGCGAAGTATGGTGATCAAGTTCTTGGTAATCCTGTGGTCGAAGGATTTACACTGACTAAACTCTTATGGGTACAACAACATGAACTGGATTTATTTAAACAAATTGATACGTTTATGTTGCCGAAAGACTTTTTACGCTTTGCGTTAACAGGTGTATTGCACACAGAGTATTCAGATGCGGCTGCAACGATGTTATTAAATCCACAAACTAAGGCATGGGATAAAGCGTTAGGTGCTTCGTTTGATATTCCAGACCATATTTATCCAGACTTAGTTGAATCACACGCACAAGTCGGTGTATTAAAAGCTGAGTTACAACAACAATTGTCTCTTAATAAACCTGTACCTGTTTTTGCGGGCGGAGCAGACAATGCATGTGCAGCGTTAGGCTCAGGCGTGATTCATCCTGATGATGCGATTTGTAGTATCGGTACATCAGGTGTGTTATTAATTTGCGAACCTGTCGGAGAATCAGAAGGCTATGGTCATAAAATTCATTTGATGAATCATGCGGTACCGGATGTTAACTATTTAATGGGTGTGACGTTAAGTGCAGGCTATAGTTTGAGTTGGTTTAAACGTGAATTTTATCCTGAAGATGATTTCACCACTTTAATGAAAGATGTCGAAGCCTCTCAAATTGGTGCACACGGTTTAATCTTTACACCTTATCTAGTTGGAGAGCGTACACCGCATGGTGATGCGTCAATTCGAGGCAGCTTTATTGGTATTACAGGTAATCATGCACGTGGTGATTTTGGACGTGCAGTGGTAGAGGGTATTACGTATTCTTTATATGATTCATTAGTGTACTTACGTAGTATTGGACGCAATGTGACTAAGATTGTCTCAACAGGTGGCGGTGCTAAGAGTGATTTCTGGCTCCAACTTCAAGCAGATGTCTTCAACACTGAAATCTATAAGTTGAAACATGAAGAAGGACCAAGTATGGGTGCAGCAATGTTAGCAGCATACAGCTTAGGCTGGTATGATTCATTGAAAGATTGTGCAGAAGCCTTTATTCATTATTCAAAAGTGTTCCAACCTGATTTAAAACGTCATCAGACGTATGAAGCATACTTTGAAATTTACCAACAAGCCTATCAAGCTACACGTCATCTCACAAGTGACTTGTTAGCACTTCAAAAATAAATAAAAATCCCTTGAGTACTTTAATAAAGTGCCTCGAGGGATTTCTTTACATAGCGTCTATCAAAATTATTTACCGTTTTTCTCTAAATAGTAACCAATCCAAGCGCCTAATGGAAGACCGATAATTGGTGTTGTGATCGCACTTAACACAATGGCAGAAACAATCATGATAATACCGTTTTTAGAACCAAAGCGCATATGTTTGATTGTTTCTACAACATCTTCTACATATTCCTTGAATGACATAGGATGACCTCCTTTTAGAATTATTATTTAGTTAATTTCAATTTAAATATAACATTTTTGAATGAAAAAGCGTAAGAATGTGAATAATCCAGATTAGAAGAGAGGAGGGAAGAGATGCAGTTTGAATACTTAACAGAAACAACAGAACGGTTAGAAGTCAAACCAATGAATACAGAAGATTATGAGCAATGGGTAAAAGGTTATGCAGGTCGAGCCATGCCTCAAAGTCCTTTTGATGAAGGTTGTTTAGAGATATCTCATTACTCTAAAGCGTGGTTTCAGCGTTTGATTGTACAACAACAAGCGCTTATTCAATCAGATGATACTTATGTCTTTGGTGTATTTCGCAAAGCTGATGGTGTACATCTCGGCAACTTCAATTTAGTAACGTTAGCACGTCAACATTTTCAATGGGCAGAATGCGGTTATGCGATTCATAATCAATTTTGGCGTCAAGGTTATGCGTATGAAGCTTTTACTGCCATATTTAAAATCGCTAAGCGTTTAAAATATCATCGACTAGAAGCCCATGTACATCCAGGTAATCATGCCTCCATCGCCTTATTGAAGAAGTGCGGTTTTGAGTATGAATGTACCAGAACACAATTTATTTTTGAGAACGGGGAATGGACAGATCGTCTGGTTTATTATATCAACTTGAATGATACACCACCGCTTCACCCAACCTCTTTCTAACTTTACAAAAATTTAAAAAACAATTCGGCAGTTTTTCGCTATACTAAAAACAAGCAAACAAAATAGAGAGAACACGATAAAGGAGGCATGCATCATCATGAAAGGCAGATTACTCGTCTCATCAGATATTCATGGACATAAAGAAGCACTCGCAACCTTACTTGCTTATGTAGATTATAATCCTAAACGTGATCAGCTGGTTTTGTTAGGGGATTATGTCAATCATGGACCTGATTCTGATGGGACCCTTAAAATGGTACAACAGTTACATCGTGAAGGTGCGATTGTTTTATTAGGCAATCATGATGTACGCTGGATGAAGTCAAAAGAAAAAGAGAAACGCAAATGGAAAGCTGTCTTAAAACAATTCGACAGTATGGCACATATTGGGGATTACTTATTTGTTCATGCAGGAGTTAACCCTAAGAAGTGTTTATCCAAACAAAAATTAAAAGAAGTATCTGGGTTTGAACCGCCCGCAAAATTATCGCGAAAAATTAAAGGAAAATGTGTCGTACATGGTCATGTGCCGACGAAACGATTAGGGGTTAAACAACATCGTATTCACGTCGCAGACCATACGATTGATATCGATACAGGCGCAGGACACGGTAAACGTTTATCACTCGTAGATTTAACACATCAACACGTCTGTGCGGTAGAAGTCGGTCGACTCAAGAAAATTTATGAATATAGCTATGCATAAAAAATAAACCTAAAGGTTGTCGGCCTTTAGGTTTTATTTATATTAGTAAATTTATGATGAGTGATGTTGTTGATGTTTTTTCATTTCTTTAGGCATTGAATGACCACAACCTTTGTTGATGTCGCAAGCTGCGCATTTGCCTTGTTTTGATTTTTTGAAGAAGCGGACGATTGTAAAGGCCGCATATCCAAATATCAATAAAAAGATGACAAGATTAATGAGTAGTGTCATAAATAATTCCTCCTAGAAAAAGAGTTGGCTAGATTGGTAGAACACAAATGCTAGGAGATAGGCAATCGCAATCGGATAAAGCGTTGCGATAATCGTCCATTTCCAAGACACTGTTTCTTTTCTGATGGCTGCGACAGTGGACAAACATGGAATGTACAATAAGATAAATAACATAAACGCATACGCTGATGCGGGTGTGAAATGACTCGCAATCATATTTGTTAAACCTTGGCTGTCTACGGCGTAAATAATCGCCATTGCGCTGACAACGACTTCTTTAGCTAAGAAGCCAGGGATTAATGTAGCACCCGCTTGCCATGAACTGAATCCTAAAGGAATCAATAATGGCGCAATCGCTGCACCGATTAAGTGTAAGAAACTATGGTCAACATCAACGCCAAAGCCAGTTGGACCTGCATAGTTTAATAACCAAATAACGACTGATCCACCGAAGATAAATGTACCTGCTTTTTTCACAAAGCCTTTTGCTTTTTCCCATGTACTACGCCAAAGTGTTTTTGCTGATGGTAAACGATAAGGTGGTAATTCAATCACAAAAACTGAGTTTTCCTTTTTCAAAATTGTTTTTGTCATCACAAAGCTGACAATTAATGCGACGACAATACCAATCACGTATAAACTTAACACGATGAGTGCTTGGTGTGTTTGGAAGAAAACACCTACAAATAATGCGTATACAGGTAAACGCGCTGAACATGACATGAATGGTGTAATTAAGATTGTTGTTAAACGCTCTTTCTCTTGTTCAATAGAACGCGTTGCCATGACACCTGGTACATTGCAACCAAAACCGATAATCATTGGGATAAATGATTTTCCATTAAGACCTAAGCCTTCCATGACTTTATCCATAATCAAGGCAATACGTGCCATATAACCTGAATCTTCTAATACTGAAATAAAGAAGAATAGAATTAAGATTTGCGGTACGAAAACTAAGACAGCACCGACACCTGCGATAATCCCATCTGTAATCAAATCTTTCATGAATGGGAAGAGTCCAATCGCATCCATTCCTTGGTTGACCCAATCTGTAAAGGTACCGCCGATAAATTCATCTAATTTATCTGACAGCGGGGTACCGATCCATGAGAAGGTCGCTTGGAAAATCAGCCACATGATACCTAAGAAGATAGGGATACCTAAAATCTTATTTGTTAAAATTTTATCGATACGGTCAGTTAAATATTGTTTTTTCTTATCTTGATGCGTAATGACATCTTCAATAAGTGTATCGATAAACTCAGTACGTGAACGGCGCATACTATCCACGATTGAAATATCTAATTGTTCAGCAAGATGATTACGGATTTGACGTAAATCTTCATGATGATGTGCACTGATATAGTGTTCAATGGCTGGATTGCCCAGTAAATATTGAACAGCGATAAAACGATGGCGTTTCTCAGGTAATTCTAAATGATGTTTTAAATAATGTTGTATTTCAGATAAGGCGTGTTCGACTTTATGCTCGTATGGAATTTTCAATGGTTGTGATGTAGATAAAGTTTCTTCTTTCAAGAGTTCTAAGATGCTATCGATACCTTGGCCACTTCTCGCCACAATCGGCAAAATCGGCAACTTCAAACGACGCATCAATAAATTACGATTGATTTGGATGCCGCGTTTCTCTGCGACATCGCCCATATTTAAACAAAGTAATAAAGGTGCCCCGAATTCCATCAATTGTGTCGTTAATAATAAATTACGTTTTAATTGTACTGCGTCGACAATATTGATGATTTTTGAAAACTCATCGTGCAGTAAATAATCTGTCACGACTGTTTCATCTTTCGAAATCGGTAATAAGTCATAAATACCAGGTAAATCGACCAGATCTCCTTGCTTATCTGATAAAATACCGACTTTCTTTTCAACGGTCACACCGCTCCAGTTGCCGACATATTCATATGAACCTGTCAGAGCATTGAACAGTGTGGTTTTGCCGACATTCGGATTGCCGACAATACAATAGGTATTAGACATGCGCTTGCTCCAATGTGATTTTACATGCATCACAATGTCTGATGCCGATACATTGTCCGTCCATTTCTAATGTGCATGGACCTTTCATAAAGAATTTCTGACGTACTTTAATTTTGCTTCCGACTGTAAAACCAAGTGCGCTTAAGCGATGTGCTAGCATTGTATTATCGAAGTTCATGTTGATGATTTTATAAGTTAAACCTTTTTTGGCGTTTGCTGCGTCTACCATACGGGACACCTCTCTCGTTTATTACTAATTGATAACTATTATCATTGATATTTTACACTAAAAAGAAGATGACTACAATATAAAGTTTAAAAGTTATTTCGAACATTATTTGAACAGTGTTACATTTTTTGTTTGTTTCAAACAAACTGAGTATGTGTATGAACCTTTACAAAATTTTGAAAATGGATTGTCAAGCCTATTGCCTTTTAAGTTTGTTGTATATAATAATCAATCTTGTTAACAAACATTTTGTCATCATAATAATGATAGAAATGATTTTTTGTTTTAGGCACAAATTTTAGTGCGATTATTTATTCCTCATCTTAGAACATCTCCAACTCGCAACGAAAAAGCTAGGCTGTTTATGTAAGAATAGACAGTTGCTTAAACTTCATGACCACGCATGTAGACGTGCGTTATTTTCAAATGATGCATTTTTTTATTCCATTAACCTAAAATTAATTTAACACTTGATTATACACGCTTATGCATATCTTAGTTGTTTTTGTGACTTCAATGTTTAATGCATTTAATGTTAAGCAAGTATGAAGCTATTTTTGCGTTTCTTTAGGTTTATTGTATACTTTGTTGTTTCTGTCGTTAATTGCGATTTAAGAATGTTAATTACATGTAAAACTTATGCAACAATTCAATTAATGTGAATTAATTTATTTTGTTTTCCTTTATAATGGTTATCAAACGGTCGGAATTTGTTGTGTAAGTTAAAATAACTTTAACGTTTCTGACATGTATCATTCAATTTCCGCATTACGGAGGTAACGAAGCAATATGGAAGAAAATAATAGTTTTGATTTTTCAAATGTATGGAGGATAATCAAGCGTTACTTAAAGTGGTTGATTATTTTTCCTATTGCAGGTCTGATTTTAAGCGTGCTGTTAACAGCACTTATAGCACAACCGAAATATGAAGCAACTTCACAAGTATTGATTGAAAAAAGTGATAAAGGCGATTTGACGATGGCTGAGAAATACCAAGCTGATTCTCAAATTGTGGCTACATATACAGATATTGCGAAAAGCCCACGTGTCTTAGGCAAAGTGGCAGAAGAGATTGGAAAAGATGAAGATGCGAAATCCATCACTGAGAAGGTAGAAGTGAACAACCAACCGAATTCTCAAGTATTGAACTTTACCGCAACGGCTAATAGTGAGAAAGATGCGGTGAAAATCGCAGATACTGCTGCTGAAGTACTTAAAGAAGAGGTCAATGCAATATCACCAGATGGCGGTATTGAAATTCTTTCTAAATCCAAAGATGATGTGAAAGAAATTTCATCAAGCATTGCTAAAAATGCATTTATAGGGTTGGTCGCAGGCTTTATTATCGCAGTTATTTTAATCTTAATCCGAGAGTTCTTAAATCAATCAAAAAGTTCTTCAAAACCAAATACACATCAGACACAACATACACAACAACGTAGACGTACAAAACGAGAAGATTTAACACAAGATGACTTTGAACGCTAAGATAAGCGCAAGTCTTGCAGCAAGAATCTGAGAGGAACAGCGGGTTGGGACAGGTAAGCTTCCCAACCTTTTCCATTTCATTTAGAAATAACATAAACATTACACCGAGAGTAAACAGAGATCAATTAATTGAGGTGAAATAAAGTGTCAAAAATTTCCGCAAGACAGCAGCGACTGATATTACTATTGTTTATTGATTCAATCATTGTTGCTTTTTCTGTCTTTTTGAGTTATTTAATTCTTGAACCGTATTTCCGCGGTTATTCTTTATCATTGTTAATTTTATCATCACTGGTATTGCTGTTTTCTCATCACATCTTTGCCAGTGTATTCAACTTATACCACCGGGCTTGGGAATATGCGAGTGTCAATGAAATGATTGTCATAGTTAAAGCGGTCACATGTTCGATGGCCATGACCGTTTTAATCGTACCGTTCTTTACACATGAAGGTCCGTTTTTGAGATTATACTTCATCACATGGATGATGCATGTGTTATTAATCGGAGGCTCTCGTTTATCATGGCGTTTATTTAGAAGAACACTGGTACGTAAAGGCGTTAAACGTAAGAATACATTAGTTATCGGCGCTGGTGAAGGCGGTTCAATGTTGATTAACCAAATGTTGAAACGTCCGACTATGGGCATGGAACCTGTTGTAGTCGTGGATGATGATCCAAAGAAACAAAAGTTGACGATTACAGAAGGGGTTAAAGTTCAAGGTACTATTGAAGATATCCCAGATCTAGTTAATAAATATCGTATTAAAAATATCATTATTGCGATACCAACGTTAACACAACAGCGCTTAAGAGAAATCAATAGTATTTGTGAAAACACACAAGCGACTGTATTGAAAATGCCGAATATTGAAGAAGTTATGTCAGGTAAATTAGAAGTCAGCCAATTGAAGAAAGTGGAAGTTGAAGATTTACTTGGACGTGATCCTGTAGAGTTGGACATGGAAATGATTTCCAAAGAATTAACACATCAAACGATTATGGTTACAGGTGCCGGCGGTTCAATCGGTTCTGAAATTTGTCGACAAGTGTGTCGTTTTGCACCCGCACGTATTATTTTGTTAGGACATGGTGAAAACAGTATTTACTTAATTCACCAAGAACTTCAAAAACAATACGGCGATCAAATTGATATCGTACCTGTTATCGCTGATATTCAAGACCGTTCACGCTTATTTAAAATCGTCAGTCATTACCAACCATATGTGGTTTACCATGCAGCTGCACATAAACATGTGCCGATGATGGAATATAACCCAAGTGAAGCGATTAAAAATAACGTAATCGGAACGAAAAATGTGGCTGAAGCAGCGCGAGAAGCGAGAGTATCTAAGTTCGTTATGATTTCTACAGATAAAGCAGTGAATCCGCCGAATGTGATGGGTGCGTCTAAACGTGCCGCTGAAATGATTGTACAAAGTATGAATGAAGAAAACAGTCATACGAACTTTGTGGCAGTAAGATTCGGTAATGTATTAGGTTCACGTGGTTCTGTTATCCCGTTATTCAAGAAACAAATTGAAGCGGGCGGTCCAATTACAGTGACACACCCTGAAATCACACGTTACTTTATGACAATCCCTGAAGCAGCACGTCTGGTATTACAAGCAGGTGCGATTGCGGATGGCGGTGAAGTCTTCGTATTAGATATGGGAGAACCTGTTAAAATCGTAGATCTTGCGAAAAACCTAATTCGCTTAAGCGGTTATAGAGATGGAGACATTGAAATCAAATTCACAGGTCTCAGACCTGGTGAAAAGTTATATGAAGAGTTGCTTGATGAAGACGAAATCCATCCAGAACAAGTTTATGAAAAAATCTACCGCGGTAAAGTAGAAGAAATGAAAAATGAAGATGTCCTACGTATTTTAGATGAGATTATTCATAGTAAGGACTATAAACAAAAATTAATTGATCTTGCGAATCATCGCTATGACATTAACAATAAACCACAAAAAGATGATGAAGGGAACACTGACATCCTTCCCTTTCGTCTAATCAAATAACACCTCAACTAAGCATCTGATGAAAATCAGGTGCTTTTGTTAAAAGTTGACTATTACACGATAAAACCCTAATATTATCAGTGATGTAAACGTTACAATTTGTGATGAAATCACAGTTTGAAGATAAAGAGATGAACGTTTTAAATGTGGCTGTTTAAAAGACAAGTCAAGGTATAATCTTGATAATTTCAGACCACCTGATGAAAAAGGAGATATTGTATGACTAAGATTAAAAAAGCAGTAATTCCCGCAGCAGGCCTAGGAACACGTTTCCTACCAGCAACAAAAGCGATGCCGAAAGAAATGTTGCCGATTTTAGATAAGCCGACGATTCAATATATCGTTGAAGAAGCCTATCGCGCAGGAATTGAAGACATTATTATTGTGACAGGTAAACACAAACGTGCCATTGAAGATCACTTTGATAATCAAGTTGAACTTGAAAACAACTTAAGAGAAAAAGGCAAAACAGATTTATTAGAGAAAGTGCAACGCTCTACACACTTAGCCAACGTATTTTATGTCCGTCAGCGTGAACAAAAAGGTTTAGGCCATGCGATTTGGACAGCAAGACAATTCATCGGTAATGAACCGTTCGCTGTGTTACTTGGTGATGATATTGTGGAATCTGATACACCAGCAATTAAACAATTAATGGATGTTTATGATGAAACAGGCAAATCTGTCATCGGTGTACAAACAGTGCCGGAAAAGGAAACACACCGTTATGGTATTGTGAAACCTGAGAAGCAAAATGGGCGTTTGTATGAAGTGGAAAAATTCGTCGAAAAACCAGCGCCAGGGACAGCACCATCAAATCTTGCGATTATGGGGCGTTATGTCTTAACACCTGAAATATTCGATTATTTATCTACGCAAGATAAAGGCAGCGGCGGCGAAATTCAATTAACAGATGCGATTGAACGCTTGAATCATGACGATGAAGTGTTTGCGTATGATTTTGAAGGACATCGTTTTGATGTTGGAGAGAAAATCGGTTTCGTTAAAACGACGATTGCTTATGCATTAAAAGATGATGAAATGAAAGAAGAAATCAAATCATATATCCAATCTTTAGATTTATAAGCCATAATTTATAACAGAGGATGTTTATTCGCATCTTCTGTTTTTTTATGCACAAAATAGGAAGTTTCCGTTATAGATTAATAACTTAGGGTATATTAATAATGAATAGGTTAATACTAAACTTTATCAAGAAAGAAGTGAAGTTGTATGTATAATAATATTTTAGTACCGTATGATTTCGGTAATGCGTTCAACAATGTACCAGACCAATTAGAAGCTTTAACAAGAGGAAATGATCAAGCCAAAATCACTGTGTATCATGTGATTTCTGAAACTGAATTAGCAAACTATGTACGTTATCAAAACAAACACTTTGAAGAAGTGACAAAAGAAAAAGAAGTCGACATGAAACCATTTATACAAATCCTTGAAGATAAAGGCATGAACTATGAAATTGTCTTTACAACAGGTAGTCCGACAATTGAAATTTTAGATGAGTTAGAGAAAAATCATTATGATATCGTTGTGATGAGTAACAAACGTTCTCGTATTGAAATTAAACACGTACTTGGCCATGTGACTCATAAAGTCGCAAAACGTTCTAATACGCCAGTATTAATCGTTAAGTAAATCTATAACATGGTCTTTGAATAGATATAACAGATAGAAACCGCTTCGGCGGTTTCTTTTACATTTCTCTGATAAAAAGGGGTAGAGGTAAGAAAAAGAGGAGGTATTTCCATGGAAATCTTAAAGTATCAAGATTGGAAAGAAGAGCATCAAACATTACATTTAATTGCGCAAATACTAGGTAAATATAAATTAGCGTGTGCTTATCAAGCACCTCAATGGGAACATGTAGTCTTAAATATTACACCTGAAGGCTTTACGACAGGAATGTTGTATTTTGGTGAAAAATATTTCTCAATCAGCGTGAACGTATTAGACGATCAAATCGAAGTGCGTGTGAATGAAGATATGACAACCTTCCCACTACAAGATGGTAAAACAGTTCAAGACTACTACAAACAAATCACAGGAACAGTTAAAGAGTTTGATATTGAAGTTGACATTAATCCAGAACCTCAAGAATTGGCAGATAAAACACCATTTGATGAAGATACGAAACATCACCATTATGACCATGATAAAGCAGTGAAAGCTATCCAACTCTTTCAGTATGCGAATCGTGCATTAGAACGCTTTGTGCACCCTTTACGTGCACGTGTAGAAGGTCCTGGTTTATTCTGGGGAACATTCGATGTATCAACATTAGTGGTGTATAACGAAATGCATGAAACATTCAAACCACGCCAAGTGATTGAATATGGTTGTTTCGATGAACGTTTTGTAGAATTTGGTTTCTGGTTCGGTGATGATAACTTTGAAGGACCTACTTTATTCGTCTTACCTTATCCATTCGTAGATGCTGACTTTACGTATGAAGGTACATTACCAGAAGGCGCTTATTTCAGTAAACAATTAACAGAATTTGTTTATGAGTTACAACGCGGTGATTTAGATGAATTAGATACGATAGATGAAACATTTAAACGCGGCTTTGAAATCTTTACTGAGCACCAAGGTTGGGAAGACACGTCACATTATACGATTCCATTGAATATGCCGAAGAATAACGTATCAGACCATGAGTAATAGCACATCCATGATAATTCCGTTATAATAAACGCACATATAAATTCTCAACTAAGAAGGAGCGAAGACATCCATGATTGAAATGGACGGCATTGTAGCCAAGATGAAAAATCAAAAGATCAATTACGATAGAGTCTTAAAGAAAATGATACAGCAATGGGAGCGCTCAGAGGAACGTCCTAAAATCTTATTGCACAGTTGTTGTGCGCCTTGTAGTACGTATGTGTTAGAGTTTTTGACACAGTATGCGGATGTGGCGATTTATTTTGCGAACCCGAATATTCATCCAAAGAAAGAATATGAACGCCGTGCGTATGTACAAGAAGCTTTTATTAAAGATTTCAATGAACGTAATGGGACAAATGTCCGCTATATCGAGGCCCCTTACAAGCCGCATGAATTTATGAAGATGGCGAAAGAACGTGGTGTGACAGATGAACCAGAAGGCGGCTTACGTTGTACGGCATGTTTTGAAATGCGTTTGGATATGGTGGCAGAAGCGGCTGTCAAATATGGTTATGATTATTTCGGCAGCGCATTAACATTATCGCCAAAGAAAAATGCACAGTTGATTAATGAAATAGGATCAGAAGTTCAAAAATTATATGATGTTAATTATTTACCGAGTGATTTCAAAAAGAATAAAGGCTATGAACGTTCTTTAGAAATGTGTCGAGACTATAATATTTATCGTCAATGTTATTGTGGCTGTGTTTTTGCGGCACAAGCACAAGGGATTGACTTTAAAGAAGTGAATAAAGCAGCCCAAGCTTTCTTTGATGAGCTTGAGCACAATGAAACTACACAATCATAAATCAATTAAGCTCCCGATGAGGCAGACACTGATACAGTGAATCCTTTATCGGGAGCTTTTTATTTATTTGAGTTTGTGATTAATTTCATTGACTAAGCGTTTATTCTTAATATAGTTGATGATCCAAATCATACCGTAGATGAAGAGGAAGATGAGTGTAAATACCAAGATATTTAATAAATCGAGCGGGAACCATCCAGCTAACATCGCAAGCGGTAAGAATCCAACATAACAGAGTACTAAGTGGACGAGTGTTGTTTTAAGCAAGCTCCAATCTGTTTTATAATAAATCATTTCAGCGAGTGTGAAGAGTACACCAATCAGTCCCCATATGATGACACATACGAACATGGTCATCACTTCAGAAAGATGTGTATGATAGTACATTCCCATTGTTGAAACAGGAGATAAGGGTTCGTATTGACCTTGCGCAAAGATAAACGAGAAGATAAGAGACATTGTAATACCTATCGTTATGCCAACCATAAAACCGATACATAATTGTTTAATGATGTGTTTCATTGGAATAACCTCGCTTTCAATTGTTTTAAATAACGTCGTGAGGAATAAGTTGCTTCACCATGTTTCATTTCGATATGAATCATACCGTTTTTACTTAAGCTTAAGTGCTTAATATTATGCATGTTAATGATTTCTGATTGTGAGATTCTGATGAAATCCTTTGGCAAGGATTGTTCTAGCTGATAAAAGCGCTGTTGAATGTGCAGACGATGCGAGGTTGTATAGGCGAAGAGTTTGCGCTGTTCTGAACGGATGTAGAGGAAATCTTCTATGGGGAAGCGGTATGTTTTATCATTTTCTTTGCCTGTTAAAGTTTGAATGGTTGATGTTTGTTGTGCAGCTTGTATAATCGCATCGACTGTTTTGGAATGTTCGTGTGCGTAAATATCAACATATTCTTCAGGATAAGTCGGATCAAAATAGGAATTGATTTTCATGAGCACTCGCTCCTCTCTTTAATTCTATTAAAGCAGAGCTTGATGATTATGAGAATAGTTTTGATACATGTGGTATCAAGGGGACGACAAGTGGTTAAAAAACAAAAAAAGAGAGAAGGTCTGGGGAAACCTTCTCTCCATTACAGTGATTTTAGAAATGAAGGGGAATCATTTCTAGTACTTGTAATAACAATATCAATTTTTAAGGAGTTTACTCATTGTTCAATACACTCAGGGGAAAGTGTATTGAGACTAACCATTTAGTATATTTCTATCAGAGTTCATCAATATGATTGGTTATCATTCTTATTACTTACTTTGCCTACAATTTTTAAGGAGTGGATTGAGCATGTATGACATGCAGACGTTGAATCCTCTGTCATCCAATCTATCTGTTTCATGAATGCTCAACTTTTGAATATACCTACGACTCATTTTTAGAGATAAGCTCGTGCATTCGATTCATATTATCGGGGCACATCATTCCTTACAGCCGCTTACGAAAGTTGGGAGTATACTAAGTAAATGGTTGGGGAGCCACTTACTTTAAAATGCAGCTGTTTTGAAATTTTGTTGTTAATTTGATGTATCAGGGGAAACACATCAAAGTTTAATATGATTCGAATATGTCAGCATCGAAATTAGGATGGGGTAATCCTGTCTTCGTTTTCGCTTATATGAGCAACTCACCTCCTGAAATATACTAAAATTGATACATGTTTCTTTAGGATGCGGGGAACATCTTTAAAGAAATATGCAGCAACATGACAGAAATCCTACCACGGTGTTCCTGCCAATGACATTTCTAGGTTGTTGTTCTGAGATGTACTCGTTCACTGTAAAGCGTCGCATTATCGTAAAATAATGCCGCCAAATTAAAATATTAAATAGATAGCGTTGTTTAAAGCGCTCATCTATCTGTTGTTCGTGTCTCAGGGGTCTCTTGAACAACATTATCGCTTGAAACAACTTTGTTATCTATTTCACATACTACAATAACATGAGTTGTGATTAAAATCACTATAAATGGTGCATAACTTTTTAGAGTTGTGACGTTATTGTGAAACTGTACAGTTTACTGTTGTACTATGTAAGCGCTGTACCACCACAGAATGATTGTATACAATACGGAATATTGTGTTTCTTCCTATTAAAATAAGAAATGAGCCTCGTTTGTGTATATAGGACAAGGGTATAATAAATATAAAATGTTGATTATTGTTTGAAAGGAAGGATGCTTGTATGGCAATCAAAGTAAAACGCATTTATGATGACAAAGCAGAAGACGATGGTGTACGTGTATTAGTGGATCGAGTTTGGCCACGTGGTATTTCAAAAGAAAATGCGAATTTGGATGAATGGTTAAAAAATATCGGACCGACAAAAGAATTAAGAGAGTGGTTCAACCATGATGCAGATAAGTTCGAAGACTTTAAAAAGAAATATATCAAAGAACTTGAAAACAATGATGAACAAAATGAAGAACTCAAAACATTAGAAGGCATGGTTAAAGATGCACGTAAAGATGTGATTATTCTATTTGGCGCTAAAGATGAAAAACATAATCAAGCTGTTGTCTTACAATCTTATTTGAAAGATCAAGGATACAAGTAACGTTAAATTAACCAGTAATCATTGAATAAATATTGAAGCAATCCAGTAATGCATATAACGCTTTACTGGATTGTTTTTTATTTGCAATTAAAAATTTACTGTTCTAATACAGTGATTTTTGAATGTAACACTTAATCTAACAGAGTCACAACCTTGACACATGTTTATTAAAACGTTTTCATATTTTAGTGATTTATTTCACAAGTAAAGGTATAATAGTATGTGAAAAGGTGAACAAACAATAACCCTAAAATACACATTATCCATGGAGGGATATCAATGATTGAACCAAAATCAAGAAAACAATCAGCATGGGCAGGATTTGAGACTGGCAAATGGACTTCAGAAGTGGATGTTAGAAACTTTATTCAATTGAACTACACAATGTACAATGGCGATTCATCATTCTTAGAATCACCAACACGTGCAACAAGTGATTTATGGAAACAAGTTATGGAATTATCTAAAGAAGAACGCGATCGTGGCGGCATGTGGGATATGGACACTAAAGTTGCATCAACAATCGTTTCACATGATGCAGGCTACTTAAACAAAGACACTGAACAAATTGTAGGTGTTCAAACTGAAAAACCATTCAAACGTTCAATGCAACCATTCGGTGGTATTCGTATGGCGAAAGCAGCTTGTGAAGCATACGGTTATGAATTAGATAAAGAAACTGAAAAAATCTTTACTGACATTCGTAAAACACATAACCAAGGTGTATTCGATGCTTACTCTAAAGAAATGTTAGCTTGCCGTAAAGCAGGTATCATCACAGGTTTACCAGATGCATACGGACGTGGACGTATTATCGGTGACTATCGTCGTGTAGCATTATATGGTGTGGACTACTTAATTGAAGAAAAAGTAAAAGACTTCAATAACATGTCTACTGAAATGGACGAAGCAACAATCCGTTTACGTGAAGAATTATCTGAACAACACCGTGCATTACATGAATTAAAAGCAATGGCTGAAATGTATGGTTATGACATCAGCAAACCAGCTACAAACTTCAAAGAAGCAGTTCAATGGTTATACTTTGCATACTTAGCAGCGATCAAAGAACAAAACGGTGCTGCAATGAGTTTAGGACGTACTTCTACATTCTTAGACATCTATGCAGAACGTGACTTACAAAATGGTGACATCACTGAACGTGAAGTACAAGAAATTGTGGATCACTTCATTATGAAATTACGTCTTGTAAAATTTGCAAGAACACCTGACTACAACGAATTATTCTCAGGAGACCCAACTTGGGTAACTGAATCAATCGGTGGTGTAGGTATTGACGGACGTCACATGGTTACTAAAAACTCATTCCGTTTCTTACACACATTAGATAACTTAGGACCAGCTCCAGAACCAAACTTAACAGTTTTATGGTCACAACGTTTACCAGAAAACTTCAAAACTTTCTGTGCTGAAATGAGTATCAAATCAAGTGCGATCCAATACGAAAACGATGACTTAATGCGTGAAAGCTATGGCGATGACTATGGTATCGCATGTTGTGTATCTGCAATGCGTATCGGTAAACAAATGCAATTCTTCGGTGCACGTGCTAACTTAGCGAAAACTTTACTTTACGCTATCAACGGCGGTAAAGATGAAAAATCAGGCAAACAAGTAGGTCCAGAATTCGTACCAGTAACTTCAGAAATCTTAGACTACGATGAAGTGTATGCGAAATTCGATCAAATGATGGAATGGTTAGCAGGCGTTTATATCAACTCTCTAAACATCATCCATTACATGCATGATAAATACAGCTACGAACGTATTGAAATGGCGTTACATGATACAGATGTTATGCGCACAATGGCAACAGGTATCGCAGGTTTATCAGTAGCTGCAGACTCATTATCAGCAATCAAATACGGTGAAGTTCGCGCTATCCGTAACGAAGATGGCTTAGCAGTAGACTTCGAAACAACTGGCGACTTCCCTAAATATGGTAACAACGATAAACGTGTAGACGATATCGCTGTAGAATTAGTAAAATCATTCATGAAAAAATTACGTAAACACAAAACTTACCGTGATTCAGAACATACTATGAGTGTCTTAACAATCACTTCAAACGTTGTTTATGGTAAGAAAACTGGTAATACACCAGATGGACGTAAAGAAGGCGAACCATTCGCACCAGGTGCTAACCCAATGCACGGCCGTGACGAACACGGTGCATTAGCATCATTATCATCAGTTGCGAAAATCCCTTACGAATATTGTAAAGATGGTATCTCTAATACATTCAGTATCGTACCTAAATCATTAGGTAAAACAGATATGGAACAAAACCATAACTTAGTTTCTGTATTAGATGGTTACGCAATGCAACATGGTCACCACTTAAATATCAACGTATTTAACAGAGACACATTATTAGACGCAATGGAACATCCTGAAGAGTATCCACAATTAACAATCCGTGTATCTGGATACGCAGTTAACTTCATTAAATTAACAAGAGAACAACAACTAGATGTTATCTCAAGAACATTCCACGAAAGAATGTAATTAAGGTAAAAGCCGCATTTATTGCGGCTTGATGCCTATTATGAATAAAAAGTATGCCGTATAAAAAATAAGAGTAATATGGATCATGAAACAAAAAGAAAGGACGATTATTATGGAAGGAAGAATTCACTCAGTAGAAAGTTTAGGGACAGTTGACGGCCCAGGCCTTCGCTATATTATATTTACGCAAGGATGTTTGTTAAGATGCCTGTACTGTCATAACCCTGACACTTGGGGTTTGACTGACGCATCCCGTAAAGCGACAGTTGACGAATTAGTGGATGAGATTCTTCCATATCGTCCTTACTTTACTGTCTCTGGCGGAGGTGTCACAATCAGCGGTGGCGAACCTTTGCTTCAAATGCCATTTGTAGAAGCATTATTTAAAGAGCTTAAAAAAGCAGATATTCACACATGCATTGATACTTCGGCAGGCTGTGTGAATGAAACAAAAGCATTTCTTTCCCATTTAGATAATTTGCTTGAGTATACTGACTTGATTTTGCTCGATTTAAAACATATTGATAATGAAAAACATATCGCATTAACAGGTAAACCTAATGAACATATTATTAAATTTGCGAAGATGTTGTCAGAACGAAAACAACCTGTTTGGATTCGCCATGTCCTTGTACCAGGTTATACTGATGATGAAGAAGATTTAATTAAACTCGGTGAATTTATTAACTCACTTGAGAATGTAGAACGCTTTGAAATCTTACCTTATCATCAACTTGGTGTGCATAAGTACGAAGCATTAGAACTTGAATATCCATTAGAAGGTGTAATCGAACCGACAACAGAAGAAGTTGTACGTGCATACGATTTAGTAAACTTTAAAGGTATCACTCCAGTTAGTGTATAAATATTAGAACTAAAAAAACAGACGCTTAGAATGAATTTTTCTATGTGTCTGTTTTTCAATATGCTTAGATTGACATGAGATGAAATTCTTTTTTAAGATAAAGTTGTTGTTCAAATCTAATGAATCAGTTTTTGAATTAAACGACTTAAAGTTAGGGAAGAGATAAATAAGTCGAGAGGATAAAACTTCACAACATTTCAAGGAGGGCATACTATGTTTGAAAAAATCTTAACATCATTAGGTGTAGGTGCATTAACAGTAGAAACACGTTTAGAAAAAGATGTGTTTGATGCTAATGAATTGATTAAAGGTAAAGTCGTATTAAAAGGCGGAGATGCGGATCAACAAATCTCTAAAATTAAATTATCTTTAATCGAACACAAAGAAAATGAAACAGAACACAGTGACTTTGATGAAATGGAAAATGTTTTACAAGTCTATGAAATTCATAGTGAACAAGTGGTTGAAGCGGCACAAACAGTGGAAAAACCATTTGAATTTCCACTAGAGAATTATGAATTCCAAAAAGATACAGATGCTTTGACGCTCAGAACTTATGTTTATATTGATAATGGTGCTGACGCAGAAGAAGACGCTGAAATTTCAATTCAATAAACTATAATTATTTGAAGTATATATATAGAAACACCACATCATTTCTATCGCAAAGGTTGAGGTTTGTGATAAAAGTGATGTGGTGTTTTTATGTTTGCTTTTGTATTTCAAATCATCTTGAAATACGAATGACCACTTTGCCAGTTGCGTGGCCTTGTTGAATGTATTCTAAAGCTTTATCTGTTTCTTCAAAATCAAAAGTTAAGTCTAACACAGGTTTGATTTTACCTGATTCAATCAATTGTCTGATTTTGTTGAGTTGTGAACGACTGTCACGTGTAAAGATAAAGTGATATGAAGCGTGATGTTGGCGTGCTGCACGATGAACTTTACGGGCCGCAAATTTTAATAAGAAACGTTTCCATAAAGAGAGTTTCAAATCTTTCGCGGTTTGCGCATCAGGAATGCCGCTGATAGAAACCACTTTACCTAAAGGTTTTAAAATCTTAAATGCTGAAAATAAGTTTTCGCCGCCTAACGTATCAAAAACACCATCATAGTTGGTTAAACTATCAGTAAAGTTTTGACGACGGTAATCGATGATGTTATCAGCACCGAGATCTTTGACAAGCTCACGATTTTTACTGCTGGTTGTTGTCGCAACGTAAGCGCCTAATACTTTCGCAAATTGAATCGCAAAAGAACCAACGCCCCCAGAGCCTGCTTGGATTAAAACTTTTTGATCTTTGGTTAAATGCATGACGTCATTTAAAGCTTGGTAAGAAGTTAAACCTGCCATAGGAATAGAAGCAGCTTCTTCATAACTTAAGTGATTTGGCATTGCCGCAATTTGGTTTTGCGTAGCCGTAATATATTCTGCGAAAGCACCTGCTTTTAAGCCATAGACATTGTCACCGACTTGGAATGCAGAAATATGCTTGCCGACTTCCACGATTTCCCCCGCAAAATCATGTCCCATAATATAAGGTGTTTTATAATTAAAGAAGAGGCGCATTTTACCGCCTTGCGCAATTTTAAAATCGACTGGATTGACACTTGCCGCATGTATTTTAATAAGCACTTGATTGTCTTTGATTTTAGGTCGTTTGATTTCTTTTAATTCTGCTTTGGCATGTTTGCCATATTTTTTATTGATGATTGCTCGCATTTTCACTTTTGCCATACCCTAAACACTTCCAATTTCTAATTTACTTTATTATACACCTACTTTCCCTAGAAATACGCAGTTTAATCTATGTTTCACAAGCTTGTGAAATTGTGTTATTTATATTCTTGGCGCAAATAATTGTTTTTGATTTTGACTCATTCTCTATTCATTTCATTCTCGTTTTGATGTATTCTCATGGTAAAATATAAGTAAGCAAGTGTCACAAAGCACAGATGAAAGAGAATACTTGAAGGAGTGACAGTATTATGAGAATGGTGGATTTAATCGATAAGAAAAGGGACGGCAAGGCATTAACGACTGAAGAAATTAATTGGATGGTCGAACACTATACGAATGGTGACATCCCAGATTATCAAATGTCGAGTCTTGCGATGGCAATTTATTTCCAAGATATGAATGATGAAGAGCGTGCTGCTTTAACCATGGCAATGGTACATTCAGGAGATATGATTGATTTATCCAAAATCGAAGGGATTAAAGTTGATAAACACTCTACAGGCGGCGTAGGAGATACGACGACATTAGTACTTGCGCCACTCGTTGCGGCAGTGGGTGTACCAGTTGCTAAGATGAGCGGACGTGGATTAGGACACACAGGCGGTACTATCGATAAATTAGAAGCGGTTGATGGCTTCCATGTAGAAATCTCAGAAGATGAGTTCATTCGTCTTGTAAATGAAGATAAATTAGCAGTAATTGGACAATCAGGTAACTTAACACCGGCCGATAAGAAGATTTATGCATTGCGTGATGTGACAGGTACAGTAAATTCTATCCCATTAATCGCATCTTCTATTATGAGTAAGAAGATTGCGGCGGGTGCCGATGCGATTGTTTTAGATGTTAAGACAGGTAACGGCGCATTCATGAAGACGTTAGATGATGCGAAAGCATTGGCACATGCGATGGTTAAAATCGGTAATGATGTCGGCAGACAAACTATGGCGATTATTTCTGATATGAGTCAACCACTCGGCAATGCGATTGGTAATGCGCTTGAATTAAAAGAAGCAATCGATACATTACGTGGTGAAGGACCAGAAGATCTAACTGAACTTGTAATGACGCTTGGTTCTCAAATGGTCGTGCTCGGCGGTAAAGCTGAAACATTAGATGAAGCACGTACGTTACTTCAAGAAGCCATTGACAGCGGTGCGGCTTTAGATAAATTCCGCACATTCTTAGGCAATCAAGGGGGTAATACAGAAGTAGTAGACCATCCTGAATTATTACCTCAAGCCAAATACCAAATTGACATTCCAGCCAAATCAAGCGGTGTTGTCACTGAGATTGTGGCGAACGAAATGGGTATTGCGTCTATGATGCTAGGTGCAGGACGCCAAACAAAAGAAGATGAAATAGATTTAGCTGTCGGCTTAGTTCTGCATAAAAAAGTCGGTGACAAAGTTGAAGAGGGCGAAAGCCTGATGACAGTTTACAGTAATACGGAATCCATTGATGATGTCAAAGCTAAAATCTATGATAATATTACGATTGCGCAAACAGGTGAAGCACCGACATTGATTCATACGGTGATTACTGAATAAATTTGAAATAAAGAAAGATAGGAGCGAATGAGTATGACAACTCCATTTAAACGTGTACATTTAATTGTGATGGACTCTGTAGGTATCGGAGAAGGGCCGGATGCGGCCGCATTCAACGATGAAGGCAGCCACACTTTAAAACATACATTAGAAGGATTTAAACAAAAATTACCGAATTTAGAACGTTTAGGATTAGGTAACATTGATCAATTACCAGTTGTTAATGAAGTCGAACATCCTGAAGCCTTTTATACAAAACTCAGCGAAGCTTCTGTTGGCAAAGATACAATGACAGGTCATTGGGAAATTATGGGCTTAAACATCATGCAGCCATTTAAAGTTTATCCTGAAGGTTTCCCAGATGAACTAGTTAAAGAAATTGAAGATATGACAGGACGTAAAATAGTCGCGAACCGACCAGCTTCTGGTACGCAGATTATTGATGAGTGGGGCGAACATCAAATGAAGACAGGTGATTTGATTGTCTATACTTCAGCTGACCCTGTACTTCAAATTGCGGCACACGAAGATATCATTCCTTTAGAAGAACTTTATGATATCTGCGAGAAGGTCCGTGAATTAACGAAAGATCCTAAATATTTAATTGGACGTATTATTGCACGTCCTTATGTGGGCGAACCAGGTAATTTCACACGTACGTCAAATCGCCATGATTATGCATTGAAACCATTTGGTCGTACTGTCATGAATGAATTAAAGGATAATGGTTACGATGTCATCGCAATTGGTAAAATCAATGATATATATGATGGTGAAGGTGTAACGAAAGCGGTACGTACAAAAAATAATATGGATGGTATGGATCAACTTGTTGAAGTTGTTAAACATGACTTTACTGGACTCAGTTTCTTAAACTTAGTTGATTTCGATGCGTTATATGGCCATCGTCGTGATAAAGATGGTTACGCGCAAGCAATCAAAGAATTTGATGAACGTTTACCAGAACTCTTTGAAAATCTGCAAGAAGATGATTTAGTCATTATTACTGCAGATCATGGTAATGATCCGATTGCGCCTGGTACAGACCATACGCGTGAATATATTCCAGTATTGTTCTATAGTCCTAAATTAAAAGATCAAGCACATGAACTTAGCGGTGATACAACGTTCAGTTCTATCGGTGCGACAATCGCAGATAACTTTAATGTACCAATGCCTGAATTTGGACGTAGCTATTTATCTGAATTAGGTGTTGAAACAGAATAACTGAATTTCCTAAGTAAGTTAGTGTAAATACAAAATAACGTTCTATCCAAGTAATCAGGATAGAACGTTATTTTTATGATGTATGTTGAATTATGACTACGAATTTGAAGTGCGTTTGTCACCAATATGGATTTTCTGATCACCATCTTTAATCCATCCTGCATTACGACACACTTTATAAAGCAAGTAGCTGACAATGGCAGGTAAAGCAATTTGGAAAACACCGATTAAAATCCAAGTGTGAAGTGAAGCACCCATGGTATTTATCGTCATAATCTGTCCAATAAAACCGCTCGTTCCCATACCAGCACCTGCCGCATTATTAGTCATTGGGAAGAGTGTCGTCATGATTGGAGCGACAATTGCGCTTGCGAGTGTCGGTGGAATAAGTATTGCGGGGTTCATTAAGATATTCGGTACTTGCAACATACTTGTACCGATACCGACTGAAATGATACCGCCGACGCCATTATCTTTATAGCTCGTTACCGCAAAACCGACCATTTGTGCACAACAACCGATTGTTGCGGCACCTGCGGCTAAACCAGATAAATCTAGCATTAAAGCTAAAGCAGCACTTGAAATCGGTGCTGTTAAAGCTAGACCGAAAATCACTGCGACTAAGATACCCATCACAAGCGGACGTTGATCAGTCGCAAGCATAATCATTTTACCAAGTGACACCATAAAGTCATTTAAGAATGGTCCAATAAATTTAGCCACTGCACCACCGACAATTAAAGTAAGTAATGGTGAGATAATAATGTCAATTTTCGTTTTAGCTGCATAAAAACGACTTAATTCAGTGGCGATTAAAGTGGCAACGAAGGCACCTACTGCACCGCCGCCAAACTTGTCATAGCCGAGAGAACCGACGATGATACAAGAAAAGACAACTAAAGGTTGTGCACCTAAACCATAGGCAATGGCACCACCGATTGCGGCACCTGTTAAGCCCATCGCGACTGTGCCGATTTCAGATAAAAAATGTAAATTTAAAACAGGAAACAAAGTTTGTTTACCGATAGTTTGTAAGATTAAACCGATAATAAGTGAACCGAATAGGCCTAAGGTCATATAACTTAGACCTTGAATAAACCAACGATGTAGAAGTTTTTTCATTTAGGATTTCACCCTCCAATTATTTGTCATTAGTATAGCATAAAAGCAACTGCAAAAAAGATTGTTATTTTGAATAACACGCTATTGTAAAAAGAAATAAACAAAAGTCATGTTCCTAAGAAGAGGGTTAATAAAAGCAAGTTATAATTATAAGATAAGTGGTATATATTATGTATGAGACATTTTAGAACGGGGGAAGAAATAATGGATAAGTTATGGCAACAAAATTTACCGATTTCAGGTATTAAAGATATTGTACCTGTCGCAGGCGGTGACGTGAATGATGCATATCGTATTGATACTGAAAATGATGAAACTTTCTTCTTATTAGTACAACCGAATACTTCTTATGACTTCTATGCGGCAGAAGCAGAAGGGTTGAAAGATTTTGAGTATGCGGAGGTTACTGCACCGCGTGTGATTGCGAATGGTGAAATTGATGGAGATGCTTATTTAGTTTTAAGTTGGCTAGAAGAGGGACCACGAGGCAGCCAAGCTGAACTGGGTAAATTGGTCGCAAAATTGCACGATTTCCATAATCCAGACAAACGTTTTGGTTACGATCATCCTTATGAAGGCAGAGATATTTCTTTCAATAATGAATGGACAGATTCTTGGAAAGAAATCTTTGTGAACCGCAGATTGGATCATTTAAGAGAAGTGGTCGTTGAAAAAGGATTGTGGAACGTCGATCAATTGAATAAATTTGATAATGTACGTCAAGTGATTGTGAATGCATTAGACAATCACAAAAGTAAACCATCGCTATTACATGGTGATTTATGGGGCGGCAACTATATGTTCTTAGAAAATGGTGAACCTGCACTCTTTGATCCAGCTCCAATGTATGGCGATCGTGAATTCGATTTAGGAGCGACAACGACATTCGGTGGTTTCTCAGAAGAATTCTATGAAGCTTATGATAAAGCTTATCCTTTAGATGAAGGTGCGTATCAACGTATTGAATTCTATAAATTCTATTTATTATTAGTACACTTAGTGAAATTCGGTCCAATGTATGAAGGCAGTGTAGATGCTTCAATGGATAAAATTTTAAGTGATGCCAACTTCTAATTGGAATCATAGCGACTTACTAGTAAAGTAGGTCGCTTTTTACATAGCTTTTGTTCTGGTGGAGTTTTACTCCTTTGTCCATTTCAAGCGTAAAAAATGTTAATTTATAAGTAAGTTTAAAAATGGGGTGAGAATAATGTCAACTAAGATTAAAGACCTAGAGTTAGAAGCATCTGAGTTAACAAGAACAACACATCAATTAGGAATTCCAGTGATGATTCTTTTCGAGGGTGTACCTGCGGCAGGGAAAACACGTTTATCTAATGAATTATTATTAACTTTGGATGCGAAATACTCGAGCTTTATTGCGACCGCATCACCGACACCAGAAAATTTACGTTACCAATTCTTACAAAAGTATTGGAACACATTACCAGGCAAAGGAGATATTAATATTTATTTCCGTAGCTGGTATGCGCACTATATTGATTACAAAGTAAATGGTATTAAGCATTTACAGTACAAAGATTATCATGTATTGCGTGATCAAATTGATGGTTTTGAAACGATGCTTGAAAACGACCAATATGAAATCATTAAATTTTATATTGAAATTGATGAACAAAAACGCCAAGAACATATTAGACAAACGAAAGAAAATCCTCTTACAAGATGGAAAGCACAAGAATATGAAAATGTTATTCCGGATGATATTTATCTTGAAGAAATGCGTGAAATTCTTCAAGATCCAACTCAAAAAGATTGGAAGATTATTGATTATACGGATGGAGAAGCGGCTACTATTTTAATGTATGAACACATTATCAAACGCCTTAAAAAAGCGATTAAAGCTTATCACGAACGTGTTCAAACACGTGATGGTTTATTTACTGAAGGGTATACAACAGATGTTTTCGATAATCCATTAGAAAAAGTCAGTAAATCAGAGTACAAAACACAAATAGAAAAACTTCAAGCACGTATGTTAGAAATTCAATTTGCGTTATATGAACGAAAAATTCCATTAATTTTAGTGTTTGAAGGTATGGATGCGGCAGGTAAAGGCGGTAATATTAAACGCATTCGTGAGAAACTTGATCCGACGGGTTATGAAGTCAATGCGATTAGTGCACCTACAGATGTTGAACTTGCACACCAATACTTATGGCGTTTTGCGCGAGATATGCCACGAACAGGACATATTGAACTTTTTGACCGCAGTTGGTATGGCCGTGTACTGGTAGAACGTGTAGAAGGTTTTGCGACAACGGATGAATGGCAACGTGCTTATCATGAAATTAATGACTTTGAAAAAATGTGGACAGATGAAGGAGCAATTCTGTTAAAATTCTTCTTAAGCTTAGATAAAGATGTTCAGTTAGAACGTTTTAAAGCTAGAGAAGAAAATCCGGATAAACAATGGAAGATTACGGATGAGGATTGGCGCAACCGTGAAAAGTGGGATTTATATTTAGAAGCCAGTGCGGATATGATTCAAAAAACCGATACTCATAATGCACCATGGTATGTTGTGCCAGCTGATCATAAGAAAACAGCGCGTATTGCGGTATTAAAACGTATTATTAAAACATGTGAAACTGCTTTGTGGGGCGTACACCACGATTAAAGACTGATATACTAGTGTGAAGTATAAAGTTAATTACGGGATATATTGTCAATGGATAGAAAAGAAACAATGGCAAGAAGGGGGAGAAGAAAATAATGGCGAGAAATTATTCTAGAACCTATTATTTTCATCATGTGGAACATCGCAAAATTCAACAAAGTTCTAAGAAAACACTGTGGTTATCTTTAATTATTACGTTATTCTTTACATTTGTTGAATTTATAGGAGGTATTGTGTCGAACTCACTGGCACTTTTATCAGACTCCTTCCACATGCTCAGTGACGTTTTAGCACTGGGGTTATCAATGGTCGCAATTTATTTATCAAGCAGGCAGCCGACTGACCGTTTTACTTATGGGTTTTTAAGGTTCGAAGTTATCGCTGCTTTCTTGAACGGACTGGCACTTGTAGTGATTTCACTGTGGATTTTTTATGAAGCTATTATGCGTATGATTTTCCCGAGAGAAATTGAAAGTGGACTAATGCTAGTGATTGCGGTAATTGGTTTAATCGTTAATATTGTATTAACGTGGTTACTGTATCATTCTTTAAAATCTGAAGAAAATATCAATATTCAAAGTGCATTATGGCATTTCTTTGGTGACTTATTAAATTCAGTGGGTGTCATCTTAGCAGTGATTTTAATTAAATTGACTGGTATTCAAATGATTGACCCGATTTTAAGTATTGTCATTTCAGCAGTTTTATTAAATGGTGGTTATAAAATTTTGAAAAATGCGTGGATGATTTTAATGGAATCTGTGCCAGAAGGTTTAGATGTCGATCAAATCATGGATGATATGAAAAAAGCAAAACATGTTTTAGATGTGCATGAATTCCATTTATGGAGTGTAACTTCTGATCAGTATTCATTATCTGCACATGTGGTATTAGATAGTAAAGATAGCCAGGATGCATATCGCATCATCAACCAGTTAGAGCAATTATTAAAAACAAAGTATGGCTTGCATCATACAACGTTACAGATTGAACATCTAGATTTGAATCACTTAGATGAAAATTATTTTGAGCAATTTGAAGATGAAAAAGCATAAATATGTGTGATTCAATTCTCTTTTGGGTAATATAATAAGTACGGTTATAAAATTCAACCGTTTGTTTAGTTGATATAAGACAAAACATAACTAAAGGAGGCTATATTATGGCTGAAGAGAAAAAAGGTTCAATCCAAGGACGCGTAGTAGACGAAACTAAAGAGCAAGCGAAAAAGCAAAAAGAAAAATTAGAAAAGAAAAACGAAGATAAATAATAAAAAAACGGGCAGCCATTAAGGTTGCCCGTTTTTATATGATTAAAATTGTTTTGCGAATTGTTCTGCTTGTTGAATCGCATTTAGTTTAATTTCTTCTGCATTTTCTGGTTCTGCATTGTGACCTTCAATTGCGATTAAACTAATATCAGGTACACCCATGAATGCTAGGATAGTGCGGATATAACGGTCTCCTAATTCAAAGTCAGCTGCTGGACCTTCGCTGTAGTAGCCGCCACGTGATTGGATATGCAATGCTGCTTTATCTGTTAATAAGCCTTGTGGACCTTCAGCAGTGTATTTGAATGTTTTACCAGCAACTGCGACTGCGTCGAAATAACGTTTAACTGCAGGAGGGAATGATAAGTTCCACATTGGTGTAACGAAAACATATTTATCTGCCGCTACGAATTGATCTACAAGTTCAGTTAAACGGTTAACTTTTTGTTGTTCTGAATCTGTTAATGTTTCGCCAGATTGTAATTTACCCCAACCTGAAAATACTTCAGCATCGATTTCAGGTACTTCATCTTTAAATAAGTCGATGTGAACGACTTCATCTTCAGGGTGTTCTGCTTTGTAAGTATCAATAAAAGCTTTTCCAACTGCCATTGAGTTAGAAACCATTTCATCTAATGGGTGTGCAGTGATATATAAAATTTGTGACATTAATAATCATCCTTTTTCATGTAACGCAAGATATATTTATTATACTAGGTACAATTACTATATGTAAAGGGTAAAGTTTTCACTTTTGGTGCATCTTAAAGAAATGAAATAAGTAGATTTAGTGAACAAGTAAGTTTAAAGTGGAGTGTGTTCTAGGGTTAGGTTTATAATATTTTTGAAATTCATACCTAGAGGTGAAGTGATGAAGAATTTAATCATCGGTACATTATTATTTTTGTTAGTAGTGGGTTCAGGTTTGTATACGATTAAAGCTGAAATGCAGAATGATGCGAAGGCAGCAGCAACACAAAAATATAAAGTCAAAGGTATAACAACAGAAAAACAATTAAAAGCATTCTTTAATGATCCGAAGAAAACAGAAGCACAAAAGTTAGGCGCATATGAGACAGCTGTCGAAAATAAAGTCATTCCTCGCAGTCCGCATTTTCAAAGTGCTGATGCAGCATATAAAGAATCTATGAAGTTGAAACACCATAAGCAACAATAAAATAAAATCATCATTTATAAAGTAAGTGACAGGCTTTATAAATGGTGATTTTATGTTAAATGTAGAAAATTTTTGATTTCATCTAGTGAAGGAAGTTGTTCAGTATAATATTCAAGGTTTTGAAGTAAAGGTTGATTATCTGACCATTGTTGAATTTGACTTAAGAAAGTACCATTAAAAATTTGACCATAGAAATGTAGGAAGTTAGATAAATAATTGCCTTCTTGCCATACTTTGTAAGTTCCGATAAGTGCTAATATAAAAACGATTCCTTTAAATAAATTCCACATCGTCTTTCTCCTTGAAAATAGTTTGTTATCTAATTAATTGTATAACATTTTTATTGTGATTGCTAGTGAGCGCATTGCTCTATATGAATATTGAAAACCATGTTATAATGAATGAAATTCACAGCATGAGTCGAACTGAATTAGGAGGTTTATAATGGGTAAATGGAAATCACGGTTATTTACATTAGTGGGTGTCGTACTTATTTTAGCGGGCATCTTTATGGTGTTTAAACCACAAATCAACCACTTTATAGCTGGTAAAGAAAATGAAGCGAAAATAGAACAATACGATAAACAACAAGCCTCAAAAAAACAAGAGAAAAAAGAAGTGCCGCAAGTTCCTAAAGATAAATCACAATTGGTAGGGTATATTGATATACCAAGTGTGAATATTAAAGAAGCGGTTTATCCTGGTGAAGCAACACCTGAACAATTAAACAGAGGTGTCAGCTTAGCCGAAGAGGATGAATCATTAGATCAACAAAACATAGCGATTGCCGGTCATACAAATACATCAGGCAACTATCAATTTACAAATTTACACAAAGTAAAAAAAGGTGCAAAAGTCACTTTTAAGGTCGGCAAAGAAACACGTAAATATAAAATCACAAAGATTAAAGACGTAAAACCTACTGAAATTAGTGTGTTAGCTGAACAGAAAAAGAAAAAAGATCAATTAACATTAATTACATGTGATGATTATAATCCACAAACTGGCGAGTGGGAAACACGTAGTATTTATACTGCTGAAAGAGTTGCATAATAAGAAAGACCTGAGACAACGATAACAGTCTCAGGTCTATTTTTTATGTTTCTACTATTATGCTTCTATTTTTTATGTTTCTACTATTATGCTTCTAATTTCTGTGTGATTTGTTCGGCAGTATCTTCAGGTAAATTACTGTGATCAATTTCAAAACCTAAGTCTTGAATCATGCGATAATCCATTTCATTCGGCTGACCACCTGTAATTAAGTAATCACCTACAAAAATTGAGTTAGCTGCTAGTAATGCTAAAGGTTGGAGTGATTGTAAGTTGATTTCACGTCCGCCTGCAATTCTAATTTCTTTAGTTGGATTAACCAAACGGAATAAAGCAATGATTCGTAAACATTTCATAGGTGTAAGTTCGTCCATCTCTCCGAACTTTGTGCCTTGAATAGGATGTAAGAAATTAATAGGAATACTGTCTGCATCAATTTCTTTTAAGGCAAAGGCCATATCAATTCTATCTTGATCTGTTTCACCCATGCCGCAGATAACGCCAGAGCAAGGTGATATATGATGTGCTTTCATAATTTCTACAGTATTCACACGTTGTTCATAGGAATGGGTTGTGACCACAGTATCATGATAATTTTCACTTGTATTTAAGTTATGGTTGTAACGATCAACACCTGCATCTTTTAAACGTTGTGCTTGATCATCATTTGCGATGCCTAAACATGCACAAACTTTTAATTCAGGATGCGTTTGTTTG
Organism: Staphylococcus sp. HMSC056G08; assembly: GCF_001812305.1. Taxonomy (NCBI): domain Bacteria; kingdom Bacillati; phylum Bacillota; class Bacilli; order Caryophanales; family Staphylococcaceae; genus Staphylococcus; species Staphylococcus sp. HMSC056G08. Next base: position 4,199 of record NZ_KV808433.1, on the reverse strand, counting down.
ATTTGTTTCACTGATGAAGTGATATGGTCAACTTCTTTATCACTAGGACCACGACCGCTCATCACAATACAGTATGTACCTATTTGATGTTCAGCAGCAGTATTTGCGCCAGCCACAATGTCATTTTCAGGAATCAAAGCATAACGGTCTTTTCTTTTCATATCCCTTGATTGACCACAGTACCCACAATCTTCAGGACAGATACCACTCTTCGCATTTAAAATCATATTCAGTTTTACTTTCTTTCCGTAATAATGTTTTCGAATAGCATAAGCCTCATCTAATAATGTCATCGTATCAATAGATTCATCTGTATATAAATTATAGGCTTCTTCTTTAGTGAGTGATTTACCGTTTAAAATATCTTGTGCAATTTGCATAATCGAGATCTCCTTTATAGTGAAATTCAATATGTAAACTTATTAATGATTTAAGTTTACATTTGTGCGGGAGGATATGCAAGTGAAGATTTTTATGTGAAAGGGATGTTTTACAATATTTAAATTGTTAAAGTTAGGACATTTAAATCAAAAAATACAAAAGAAATCATCTAAATGTGTCTAAATTGTGACAAATATTAAGGGGTTATTAAATTTGTAAACGCTTTATTATTGAGATTATTTTGGAAACTGTAGAGTAAATTAACTCTAATCAGAGTGATAATTTATAAAAACGAAATAAATTGAGTTCAATTGCATCGTGTAGATTCGACCAACTTACAGATGATTTTTCGTTAACATAATTATACATTTAATCAAAAAATTTCATGCAGTTAAGTTTTTGTTGTTGAAATGCGTTGTTCCATAAAATTTACGAAAAATAAATCAATAGTAATACAAAGTTGTTTGGAACTGTGATACTATCTATTTATACTAGTTTTTTGAAAACTTAGGTAAGTGGTAAACAATATACGTAACAATTGGACAAGGGAAATTTTTTAATTTTTGGAAAGGGGTTATATCTTAATATGAGAAATAATTCACATTCGCGAGGCTTTGACGCAAGGCGTCAAAATAAATATTCGATCCGTCGTTTCACTGTAGGAACAGCTTCTATTATCGTTGGAGCAACTTTATTGTTCGGAATTGGTAACGAAGCAAGAGCTGCAGAAGGAACAACTGATTCTACTGGTAACCAAACGTCAGGTAGTTCGACTAGTGATCCAGCATCACAACCAACAGAAGATGCTGCACCAACTCAAGAGACTGCACCGACACAAGAAACACAAACAAACACAACAGATCAATCAACTGACCAATCGGTTGACCAACCTGTTGAATCAACAACACCACAAACTGATACAAAAACTACAGATGCACCTACAACTGGTGAAACTGTAACACCAGAACAAAATACAACAACTACTAATGATACAAATACAACAACTGCGTCAGATGCTCCACAACAAGAAACTTCTTCCCAAACTGCATCTTCAACAGATACATCATCGACAACAAAAGATACATCATCACAATCAGCACCAGAGTCGGCTGATACAACAACTTCTACAACACAAGAAAAATCAACTTCTGATACATCATCACAATCATCAACTTCAGATAAAGTAGATGCACCTACAACTGCTGCACAAGAACCAAGCAGTACAACACAAGAAAAATCAGCAGATACATCAAGCACTTCAAATACGACTTCTGCTCAAACAGCTGAAGAACCTGTAACTACTCAAGGTTCTACTGACCAAACGGTTGATAAGTCAACAGTTGAACCAAGTGCTGAACAAAATACTGTCTCATCTACTGAACCGACTCAACAAGTCATTGCAGCTGCTGATTCAAATACAACTACAGATGCAGGTACTACTCAAGATACATCTTTACAATCAAGTGATTTAGCTGCACAAGCTGGTGTTACAAGTGCTGATTCACCTGAACTAGCAACATACAAATTATTGCAACAATCTTCTGATAATAAAGATGCAAACACAATTCAAACGACAGCTGAAACAACACCAATGTCACGTTCATTCAGTTTAATGTCAGCATCACCAACAACATTCACAACATTAGCAGCAGCAACAGGCACGAATGTAAATGATTTAGTTACTATTTCAAATCCTACAATCTCAACAGAACAGATTGACCCTAACCAAAGTGGTAATTTCCGATTGAATGCAGATTATACTGTTAATGGAACAGTGCAAGGTGGAGACTATTTCACTGTACAAATGCCAACATATGCAAATATGGATGGGGAACTAGATTATACAAATACTAACAATCAATTCACAACTGAGTTATTATCACCATCAGGATATGTAGTTGCAAACGGTGTTTACGACACAACTACTAAAACTTTAACTTATACCTTTACTGACTGGGTTAATGATAAAGAAGATGTATCAGGGAGCTTTAGTTTAGCGCAGTTTGCGGATCGTAATACAGCGAAAGATTATGGAACATACCCATTAACTTATAACTTAGCTGGTGAAACATTTAATACACAAATCACATATGCATATGATTCACACGAACATGGGGTTTATCCGGCATACGTTGATTCAATGATTACAAATGTTGATGCGACAAATACAACTAACGATTTTACTGAAGTGGTTTATGTCAACCCAACTGATTTAAACTTAAGCAGTGCAGCTCTAGTTATGGCTCCAAAAGACGGTAACAGTAATGCGCTAATTGGCTTTGACTATACAACTTTCCATATTTATGAAGTTCCAGACCCAAGTCAATTACCTGATAGCTATGATTTTGAAGCTGCAGGTTACCAAGACTTAGCACAAAGTTTCCAAAATAACGGAAGTATTTATACAAATGCAAATGGTGATATGATTATTAATTTCGGTGCGATTGATAATCCGTATGTAGTAGTTATGGATTCACAATTCGATCCGACTTATAGTTCAAATTTAACAACTAGAGCGACTCTCTATGCAACAGATCAATCTGGTTACACAGCAAGCTATTTCTTTGATAACAGCTTTGTAATTGAAAATAGTTCAGGTACTGGAGACGGAACACTTGAAACTTATAGACTAGGTGACTATGTATGGGAAGATACTAACCAAAATGGTATTCAAGATAGTGGAGAAACACCAATTTCAAACGTGTTAGTTACTCTTAAAGATGCTAACGGTAACATTATCAATACAGCAGTAACAGACCGATATGGGAACTACTTATTCTCAGATTTAAATAACGGAGATTACACAGTAGAATTTAGTACACCAGAAGGCTATGTTCCGACTACACAAAATGCTGGAACAGATAGCACTGTAGACTCAAATGGTTTAGTTGTACCTGTAACAATTAATGGTGCGGATAACTTAACAATCGACTCTGGTTTCTATAAACCTGTAGCTGCGACATACAACTTAGGTGACTATGTATGGGAAGACAGCAACAAAGACGGCATCCAAAACTCTAACGAAGTAGGAATCGAAGGCGTAACTGTAACGTTAACAAAACCAGACGGCACGACTGAAACAACAGTAACAGGCGCTGACGGTAAATATGAATTCACTGGCCTAGAAAACGGTGAGTACACAGTTAACTTCTCAACGCCAGCAGGTTATGAAGCAACACTTGTAAATCAAGGCGATTTAACAGCGCTTGATTCAAACGGTACAACAACTACAGTTGTCATCAATAATGCTGATGATTACACAATCGACAGCGGTTTCTTCAAACCAGTTGTTGAACCAGAACCAGTACCAGCAACATACAACTTAGGTGACTATGTATGGGAAGACAGCAATAAAGACGGCATCCAAAACTCGAATGAAGTGGGTATCGAAGGCGTAACAGTAACATTGACAAAACCAGACGGATCAACAGTAACGACAGTTACAGATGCGAACGGTAAATATGAATTCACTGGCCTAGAAAACGGCGACTACACAGTTGATTTCACAGCACCGGAAGGTTATGAAGCAACATTAGTCAATGTAGGTGACGATGCATTGGATTCAGACGGCGCGTCAACAACAGTGACAATCAATAACGCGGATAACTACACAATCGACAGCGGATTCTACAAACCAGTTGAAGAGCCGACACCAGTACCAGCTACTTACACAGTTGGCGATAAAGTTTGGGAAGACAGCAATAAAGACGGTATCCAAAACTCAAATGAACCTGGCATCCCTGGCGTAGAAGTAACGTTGACAAAACCAGACGGTTCAACAGTAACGACAACAACAGACAATAACGGTAACTATGAGT
>NZ_KV808432.1:0-6637 GCF_001812305.1 Staphylococcus sp. HMSC056G08 | reverse complement strand
TTATAACGGTAGTTTGTCTACGGTCTGAAATAACCGCTAGGTTATCTCATCAACCGGATTTATTATAGAAGAAAAAATAATGTGTACCTATCTTAGAGTAATTTTAAAAGACCCGCTCACTTTAAATGTAAGCGGGTCTTTTGGGTGTTTTTACATGAAATCTAGCTATATTACTAGCATACCCTTAATTTTAATAAAAAAACTACATATATATTGATTATTTATTTCAATTATTACTATCCATTTCACATGATATGCAACATTTACAGCAATGAATACTGCATGATAATATATAATCATAGGAAAAGGACAACTATTGGTAGTAGTTGTCCTTAAGGTAATAAAACGGTTGCCAACGTTTATTTAATTCAAATTGTACTCTCATTATATAAAATATAATCCACACGTGCAAGTCTCAATATTATTAAATAAAATTGAAATGTTGTAAAAGTTTTATTACCTCTGTCCAATAAAATCAAATGGAAAGAGGTTTTCATTATGTCTAATAAATTCTATATAGAAGAACAGTATAAAGAACGTTTTTATCAATTACCAAAAGTGTTTTTCACAAATCCTATCTATAAAAATATATCAAACGATGCAAAAATTGCATATGCTATTCTTCGTGATCGACTAGAACTATCCATTTTGAATAAATGGGTAGACGCAGACAATGCAATCTATTTTATTTATACAAATGAAACTCTGGAAAACATTCTTAATGTAAGTAAACCTAAAGTAGTAAAAATCAAGAAAGAATTAGAGAATGCAAATTTATTGGAGCAAAAAAGACAAGGCCTTAATAAACCTAACATGCTTTATTTAATGAAACCTAATGTTACTAATGATGATATTTATCAATTACAACAAGATGAAAACATCGATAAAACTAGTAGTGACAAGGAAGTTAAAAATTTTAACTTCCAGAAGTTAAGTAATTTAACTTCAAGAGATAAAAGAATTTTACTTCAAGAAGTTAATGAAATTAACTCTAATGATACTGATATTAATGATACTGATATTAATGATACTGATATTACAACTACTACAAAAAAAGAAAACAGTCGTTGTAATATACTAAAATGCCTTCAAAAAATTAAATTAGAATTTAATATTCAAATAACATCAGCATATCAGAAAGAATTAATCCCATTATTAATGAAATTTGATGATTCAATTATTTACTATGCAATACAATACGCTTCAAAACATGGAAAAAACCCAAAAGTTTTTCTACTTAAAATTTTACAAAATTGGTCTGATAAGGGAATTAAGTCATTAAACGAAGCAATAAATTATAATGTTCAAACAACTGGTAATATTAAAATTAAAGAATTAACCCCAAAATGGCTAAACAATCCTCAACAATTACGTAATGAACAATTGACACCAGAAGAGCAAGTAGATTTTGAAAGACAACGAGAAGCATTTAAACGACAATTGGAAAAAGATTGGAAAAGTTAATTTAGTTGCCTATTTATATAAAACGCTAAAGTTAACAAAAAAATTCTTTTGAGGTATATATCATTGTTGCTTTGAAGTTATTGTGTTGTCCTATTTTTGTATAGTCTTTTCATATTCTGGACCATTTGTGGATATTATGCATTTTAACTGTTAGTTTTTTATACTACTCCATGTTTATGCAAATTTATCATATATTTTATCGTTTGTTCCTTTGTAATAATAAATTCGACTCAAATCAATTATTTTTAGTTTTAGGCATCACTGTTCAGTCAAAGTCTATTAATCAATGTTGGCATTTATATAGATAAATTAGTGAAGTCAATGACGTATCTAAAAACCCCTTAAAAAGTTGATTTCTAGAGAGAAAAATACTATAAATACTAAATTCTTGATTCTTGAAAACTTGTACTGTTAGTTTCAAGAAGTTTGAGATAGTGTCGACCTACATGATATAAGTAAGTCTATCTATGACATGAATCAAGACAATGATTTAATTAATGAGTTTTAAATCAGAGAAATTTACATCATAGATATGCAAGACAATATCGATTATAAAGAAAAATAAAATTATATGTGTTAAATAATTAATTGTATTGCTTTTGCTGATAATCTTAATATCTTTGTTCGATCTTATGTAGTGTAGTCGAATGTATTATCAGCTGATTCATCGAGTCTGCTCGCAATAGTATCATTTGCAGTTATTTGTTCAATTTCAAACCACGCTTCATCTTCAGGATTTGTAAAAAAATAATCAATAATGGATTCAAACTCTTTAACTAATATGTGTTTTTTCTTCATAATTATAATTAAGAATGACGATTCCTCTCTCTTTTTTGTTGGGAGGTTAATAAGGAATTCCCTCATCATCTAAGAGCCCTGTTTTTGCCCACATATGCATACTTGCTGTTTTGAAATTATTATCATATTGATTTGTTTGTGTAGAGTGTTCCCACATTGCAGACCATTTGTTGATATGATCTACTTTGGCTGCTAATATTTTTGCAGTACCCACAGCATATGCAAAAATATTATATATTTTTTTACCTTGTCCTCTGTGATAGTTTCTTAGTGCTTTAACTAATGAACCCAATGTATTATTAACTATGTCAGTATATGCTTCATTGTTGATATTAGGATATGGATTGATTTGATCTGAGATATTGTTGAATAAGCACTTAATTTGAGCATCACTAAAGAAAGGTTTATAACGTTGATATAATTCAATCGGTACACCTTCAGGACAAGCTCTGAAATATTTGATGTTTTCATTGCGTTTTAATTGGATTTGTTTTTTTCTACATTTGTTACTTACAAAAGAATTTAATAGTTTTATAAAAGACATAGTTTCTTTCTTAACCTGCACATAGGCTAATGCTTGCTGTGATTGGCTTTGATTGCGTTTTTTTTGTGCATTGCGATAGCTCATTTGCGATAGCTCATTTTGAATTTTTTTGAATAACTCAATAGGATTAATGGCATAAGTATTTGCGCCTTTACCTCCTTGTTTATTTCGCAAAGTATTGATTACAGTAATAAAACCGTTTTCTTTTAAAAACTTGATATGACGTTTGACAGTCGCAACAGACTTATCTAATTTCTTTGCAATTGTTTTGATTTTAATGTGCGAAACACCAATCACTTTGCAACTGTATTGTTTTAATAGGTTCAGTGTTTCGTAATGTGTTTTGCTGATTTGCGCATTGTATTGTCTTACTGTGTTATCCATTGCTTGAATTGAATCGAATGTTGCGTGTTCTTGTAAATTTATTAGTTGATATGCCATAATTTTTCCTTCTTTCTTAGAGGAACAAAAAAAGTGTGAGCCGATATATACAACGGCTTACACTTTTTTGACAATATCATCAGTTAGCGGTATCTCTGCTTTCTTGTTTCATTTAATACTTTTATGTTGCAATTTTACTTTTGTTCTTGTAACATAAGAGTATCAAAAGAATAAGAAAGAAGGACACCTAAAGTGCGCCGATAGCTGGTTTATCGGTAGCGGCTAATTACTGCGGCTAACAGTAATTAGTGCTGGTGTTCTTTTTTCGTTCTTTTTATTTAATGTTATCTTAGCACTAATCATTAAAAATTAAAAGCATTAACATAATATTAAAAAAGAGGGCAGCTGAGCAATAGCTGCTCTCTTTTTTTATAGTTTAAGAACCTTTTTTATGTTTGAATTTTTGATTGTCTTTAATAGCAGGATTGCCGCCTTTATCTAAAGCAACCTTTTTGATTTTATCGTCAACGATTGTGACTAGGTAGGGTGCTGATCCTTCACCTTCATAATAGTTGTTCAGGCCTGCAAGTCTTTTACCTTTGATTTCTGTTGGTTGATAAGTATTAGAAAATTGAATTGTTTCTTTAGTATCATCTACATGATCTGCTGAGCCTACACCTTTAGGGAATTTATAATTACGTGCCGTTGATAATTCTAAGACACCTGAACCGATAATGTGTAAATCGACTTTTTGTACTTTCGGCGGTTCGTATTTAACGGTATCTAACTCATGCTTGTATTTTTCTAGTTTTTTCTTTAGTTGTTGTCATTACTATCTTCTCTTTTATTTGTTTTAGTTAAAACATCTGTTAAAAACCCCCATAATGCGAAAGCTAATACAAATAATAGAGAATACTTATGGTTAATATAATCCGTTGTTAAAGAAAGAACAGCATAAACAATTACAAATATTAACAAGAGTAAAAAAGAAATAAATCTTATCTTAGTTTTTTCCATATTTTATCCAACCTTTCATGCAACACTCTTATATTACGTTCTAATCTTTCATTATCTGGAGCTTCATACAGATGTTGATTACAGTATGAAGCAATCTGATTCGCATTAGGTCCTAATCTGCTCAAATCTTTAGCAATCGATTGGCACGGTTCTTTATCAAAATTAAGTGCAACCAATCGATTACTTTGCCCTTTTTTTCACGAAAGCTGGTACACTCATACTCAACTTTTCATATTTATATTCACTCATAATACACCTCCTTTTTCTATTGAAAACAAATACTTGAAGAGTTAGAGATTATATTATTAACTCTAACTTTCCAAATATTTCAGAGGTATAGCAATCAGGCTTTACTAGTCAATATTCATTAATTAATATAAATGAATAAAAAATTTGAGTTGAACATTGACATGATAAATTAGTGATTAGCTATATTGTTTAACTTTGCACCAGAACCAAAAGACGCTCTTCATATAAATGAAAAGCGTCTAAAATGCTTATTAGCTTTCAGAACAATTATGATTAAAAAACATTGATGATAAAGGAACTATATTTGTATATTTCTTCCTGCTCCAGAGCTTATTATTGTAATTAACACAGCGGCGATTAGCAGTACAATCAAAGAAGGTGTCCATGAACCTGAAATATCGTGTAAGACACCAAATAGCAGTGGTCCTAAAGAAGCAAATGAGTATCCAATTGCTTGAGCCATACCTGATAATTTAGCTGCAGTAATACCATCCTTAGTTCTTAAGCTGAAGAAGGTGTTAACCAGTCCAAAAGCTATACCACTGGCAATGCCAATAATAATTAAAGAATAGAGAGACATCTGAGGTATAAACATCATAATCAGAATACCTACTATAAATAAAGTACCTGTAAATATTGTAACTCCTATTTGAGACTTCATCTTTGTTACTATTATTGGCGTGATAAAAGTCAATGGAATAATTGCAAGTTGTAATAGAGCTAGATATAACCCGGCAAGATCAGAAGATATGTCATATGTTGAGAGATATTGTGGTAACCAATTTATAAGTGAATAAAATATTAAAGATTGACTACCCATTAGTAACGTAATTTGCCAAGCTATAGAATGTTTCCAAACATTGGTGTTATTAATCATATGGGGATTATTGCTTTTTTGGTTATGTTTAAGTTGAAACGCCCAAATAAAAATTGTGAGTAAAGTTATCAATCCTATTATTCCTAAAGCGATATTGTAATTAGAGACTTTTAAAATAGGAGATGTTACAAATGAAGATAAGCTGCCAAATATATTCATTACTACTGTATAATATGCTGTCATTATTCCGATTCTAAGAGGAAAATTGGATTTAATGACACCGGGAGTTAAAACATTGCCAAATGCAATTCCGATACCTATTAAGGTTGTTCCTATATATATAAACGGCAGTATGGTAATACTTCTTAAAATAATACCTACAAAAATAAAAATAAGGGCAACAAATAATGTTTTATTCATACCAAAAATTTCACCTATTTTAGAAGCAAAAAGTGAAATTATTGCAAACGCAACTAATGGAATGACTGCTATAATACTAAGTAAACCATTAGAAAGAGAAAAAGTTTCTTTTATTGAATGTAAGGCCACGCCCACAGATGTAATAGGTGCTCTTAAATTAGCACCTATGAGTAAAATACCTATAAAAAGAAACCAATTTATAGATGTATCTGTATTTCTTTTCATAAAAACCTCCTATTGTAACATATAGAGAACAAATTTCACTTTATATGTTACAATAATTTACAAGACTTTAAAAGGAGGTATTATTTTGGATAATATAAATGATGTTGTTGCCTCTAACTTATATAAATATAGGAAAGCGAAAAATTTAAGTTTGGAAAAAACTTCTAAACTTACAAATGTGAGTAAAAATGTATTAAGTATAATTGAAAAAGGAGAAGGTAACCCTACGATAAATACTTTAGTTAATTTAGCAAATGGACTTCAAATACCAATATCTTCTTTAATTAATAAAAAAGAATCAACAGTTCAATTTATAGACAATAGATACATTAATCCAATTTACAGTATTGATAAAACAGTCACTGTTTTCCCATACTTTCCTTACGATAAAAATAAAAATTTTGAAATGTTCAGTATGAATTTCAAAATAGATGGTTCTTTATATTCAAAAGGACATGAAGAGAATTCTAGAGAATTTATAATAGTGAATAAAGGTACACTAAAGATAAAAGTAGGAAAACATGTTAGTATCGTTAAAGAAAAGCAAGCTATATCTTTTGAATCAGATTCAGAACATAGTTACTTTAATATAGGTGAAGGAGTTTTAGAGTTGACTGCTACTATTCAATATTAGTTTGAAGAATACCTAATGTGATTAGCTATACTTTTTCTAACTTTGCAACAGAACCCGACAAAATATATTTATCAAATTTTTTATCACT
>NZ_KV808431.1:0-365 GCF_001812305.1 Staphylococcus sp. HMSC056G08 | reverse complement strand
ATTCGTCTTCAAGTTTAGTTAAGGGTTCTTCTCATTGATCAATAAATTTTCTCGGCATAAATGCGTGACCTACTCCTCAAATGCTCATTCAAACAACATAAAAATTTGATAAATAGCTAGTACCAGCAACACAACATATACATACTCATTCGTTAAAAAATTTTCTAATGCTTCTCTGAATTTCATTTTTTAACGACTCCTGTTTCTTATAAATTTATCCACTTTCAGTTTTTCTTTTAACAAACTTTATCATAACTCTTACCAAAAATTTGAGTGGCTTTATTTTTAATTTTAAAGGGGCATTTTGAAGAAACACTAAATATTTACATAGTTTTATATCCAAAATTCTATATAAGCGCTTAAAA
>NZ_KV808430.1:0-450 GCF_001812305.1 Staphylococcus sp. HMSC056G08 | reverse complement strand
GTAGTTTTTGCTAAAAGTACCAAAATGAGGAACTTTATCAAAGAATCCATAACCTAAGTACCATCGGTACGCTACATTAGTGTGAATTTCTTTTATAGTTTGTCTCATAGATTTAATGCCGAATAATTTTTGAATCAGAAGGATTTTTACTAAAATTACAGGGTCAATAGAGGGTCTGCCATTATCTAAGCAATATTTATCTTTCACTAAATCATAAACAAAGTTAAGATCTAATACTTTTTCAACTTTACGTAACAAGTGATCATCAGGAACTAATTGAGATATTGAAATCATTTCAAGTTGTTCTCTGTTATTAGAAGATTTATTTAGCATACTATCACCTCATTATCTTATTACTATCATTATACAAGAAATGGGGAAAAGGTTATTATGTAAAATGTTAAAAAATAAAAAATGCCGACAAGTCCGTAGGACTTTGTCGACAGTCTG
>NZ_KV808429.1:0-1084 GCF_001812305.1 Staphylococcus sp. HMSC056G08 | reverse complement strand
TACTTTTAGCAAAAACTACACCCGCCGATTTTATGATAATAAGTTATTTGAAGAAATCTTCCAACACATCTTAAAAATTGCTTTTGAAAACAACCTTATTAATACCGAACAAATTTTTATCGATTCAACTCATATTAAAGCCAATGCTAATAAAAATAAATACATTAAGAAAGTTGTTCAAATTAAAGCCAAAGCATACCAAAAAGAATTGGATGATGAAGTAAATCTTCTAAGAAAAGCCGATGGAAAAAAGCCTGTAAAAAAGAAAAAGGAAGCGAAAACTAAATATATAAAAGAAAGCAAAACTGATCCAGAGTCTGGTTATTATGTAAAGAGCGAGAGAGAAAAGCAATTTGCCTATTCGCTACATGCATGTGTCGATAGACACGGCTTCATTTTAGATTCACACGTCACTCCAGGAAATATCCATGATAGTACGCAATTGAAACCTATGATAGAAAGAATGGAGAAAGCAGGTTTAAAAGCGAGATATGTAGCAGTCGATTCTGGATATAAAACTCCAGCTAATGCACACTATCTTATTGAAAAATTAATGATACCTGTGATGCCGTATACTCGACCAAAAGGAAAAGAAGGTTTCTTCAAAATTCGCGATTTCATCTACGATGAATATTATGATAGCTATATCTGTCCTAATGATGAGTTTTTAACTTACAAAAGAACAATGCCAACTGGGCACAGACTATATATGTCAAACTCTGACACATGTCGTGAATGCCCACTATTGAACAAATGCACTGAAAATAAACAGTGTCAAAAACAAATCCAAAGGCACGTATGGCAAGATGATTTAGATATAGTTGAAGATTTAAGGTTTATGGATTCAATTAAAAAAATATATAAAATGAGAAGCCAAACAATAGAAAGACGATTTGGTGACGCTAAAGAGCAACATGGTATGAGATGGACACGTTTCCGCAGTTTAGAAAAGGTGACAATGGATACGATGTTTACTTGTGCTGCGATGAATTTGAAAAAAGTATCTATGTGGCTTACATAAGAGTCCGTGAGGACTTCTATTATAAAGATTTTTATACATATTTTCGAAAATTTCATAAAAAAA
>NZ_KV808428.1:0-3646 GCF_001812305.1 Staphylococcus sp. HMSC056G08 | reverse complement strand
ACAAGTCCGTAGGACTTTGTCGACAGTCTGAGGCACCTTAACTTGATTAAGGTGCCTTTCTTTTCTTTCTATCTTCATGCCCATGATAATTATTAGGGGTTCCGCCTAATTGATGGAACCTTGCATACATATACGCTGATAACTCTTTAAAAGCCATATTTAATCTATTAAAGGCATTTTTTGTACCAATATACTCTCGATCTTCCAATAAAGCTCTTCTAGTGTATGCAATCTCTTTAGCAAAAGCCATATTTAATGCATATGAATCTGATTTACGGTTATGACTCTGATAGTATGATAGACCAGAACTTTTAATAGGGCTGAGCAACATCAGAAGCGGTTCAGGGTCCGGACGTTTCCCTCTCTCTTCTGTAATATCTGGTTTGATCTCTGATAGCAGCTGAGCTTCTCGGCAATAGCCCGTATCTTCCAATTCACCAATAATCTGCTCAATTTCTTGTGCTATTTCATCTCCAGCTGTACATGCTTCTCTGAAAATAACGAAACTCGATACATATTCACTTCTGATACGCGATGCACGTCCTATCAAGTAAGCTATAACATCAACATAAGTATAATCCTCATAGTTCTTAATTAGTTCCAATAAAACATCAATCTCTTCGATACTTATATTTTTCTGCTTTAAAACAAGCCATACTTGATATAAGACATCAATATCAAGTTCTGATTCTAAGCTGTCTCTAACCTCTATCAACTGCTTTATATCTTCATCATATTCATAATAAATATTATCTTCTTCTAACGTCTCTATATGATTCTCTATCTTCTTCAGCGCACTCTCTTTAACAATCTTTACATCTTCGTCAGCTTCCAAATCAGGTATTTCATCTTCAAATTCTTCGATTTCTCTCTGTAAAAATTGCTCGATTTGTATTAATCCATGTGATAGATGACTATATTCCTGTCTCAGCACATTCATATAATGATAACGTGTTTCTAATTGTTGCAAATAGCGTGCCATCTCTCCTTCTGCTTGGTACATCATCTCTTCTATTTTTATAAACTTATCTAGGTTTGTGACTGCCATCATTCGATTCCCCTTAAGACAATTTCTGTTCTCGGATAATCCATCTCTTGAAATTTTGCCATCGTTACCATTACTACTCGACTATCCTTGACATCTAAGCCTTTGAAAATACTGTCGAGCGCTGCTTTAAGTAAATTATCTATATCAGGTGCTGTTGTACGTGTAATCTGTTTAAGTCTCTTTTGACTCCTAGGCGCTTGAACATAAAACATAATTTCCGCTTTAACACCTAAAGGCGTGTGTATAATATCGAAAAAATCTTCATTCAATGCCTGATCAGCTTCCAATTGTGCCTGTACAGCATCTATATAGTCTATATACGCTTGATCATAATACGTAATCTTTCTGCCATCTCCTAAAAAGCGATGACGCGGCCTTGGCGTTGCCATCGGTGCAAGGTTGATGGTATACCGCCATACTTTGCTCATACATCCAACCTCCTAAGATTGCCCCTTATTGTCGGAAGTTTTGGTACGTTTCGACTCATTTTTGTACTTTAAATAATCCGTATTCATACTATTAATGTGTTTTTGTACAATTTCTTCTTGCTGCTCGAGATCTACTTCAGCTTTTTTCTTCGTTTTTTCATATTTTTCTGGGTGCTCTATATAGTCGTTAAACATTGCAATGACAGTGTTTAATTGTTTAACTGTAAAGATTTCCGCTAAAGCATCAAAGGCACTTTTACTTTCACTGAGCTCTTTTACATTCTTCTTATATTTAAAAACTGCTGTCTTACCTAGTTCTAACTGCTCACTCAATAACTTCCAATGCGCTTCATTAATAAACCATGATGCAATATTTTCACTTTTCGTTTTAGCCATCGTTATTGGCTTTTGTGTTCTTGTATTTGCCATAGACACTTCACCTCTTTGATTAATATGTTTTATATTCGTTATTTTAAATGACGGATTTAATACGTTTCATTTCGGTGTATTGATTCAATTCAAACACTTAACCAGATTCGCCCTATAAAGGTCATTAGGTATAATTTTAAAGTTTTCCGACGTATCATAATAACTTTAATGATTATATAATTAAATAGTAAAAACTCATTGTATTAAAGTACTTTATATAGAAAAACATTGAACTTAAATCATCTATTACTCACTGAGTTCTTTAATATGAACTATTTTAAAATAAAAAACCTTATTTTTTATAGTTCTTTTTTTAGAACTTTAATTGATTGTATTAGTGTGTATAAACATACACATGAATACGTATATATTTGTACTTATCTATATATTTATGTGTATACTTGTGGTTTTTGATAAATGAAAATCTATTCTTGTTGAAGAATAGATTTTATCAGTAGTGTCCTTAGCTTCATCGATGCCTGATTACAATTGCTTGATCAGTTCATTTAAAAATTCTGATGAAGATGAATAATTATTTTCTTTGACTAATTCATCCAGCTTTTTTCTGACTGATGGTTGTAACATAAATTGGTATCTTGCTTTGTTTTCTTTGACTTTGCCCTTTTTAATTTCTATTTTTTTATATGAAACATCCGGTGATGCTGCTTCTTCTAATGCTTTCTCAATATTTTGATCATCTTGTGTATATTTTTTATTAAATGCCATAGCTCAGGCCCTCCTTAGTTATTAATTGATATATTATTATTTTCTTCAAAGCATATAAAATTATTGATATGTTATATTACATCAGCTATGCATCTTTGATTGCTTTACATTTCTCACTGAATTGATCAAAAAATGTTTTTTCCTTCGCATATAATTTGGAATTTTTTTTCATCTTAACAATCGACTTTTTCTCTAAGACACTACGTGTAATTAATTCTTTGTCTGGAAAATATGTGATGTAGTTTGAATTGTTTTGAATTGCTTCTTTAAAAGCAATAGATGATTTTGTATTATGTTTAACCATATTTCCAACATAAAATAATTTGGCTGTGACATAACTTTCTCTCGTTTTAAAATCTATGAGCTCTTTTTTCAATTTATTAATACGATATTCAATATTAGCATTCGAATCATCACTAAAGCCGCTCGGTTTATTTGGAGAAATGACTTTATGACTGACTACAATGGCATTACGTGTGGATGTGCTGAAATCTGGATGTGTATCGATAATAATATAATCGTATTGATCAAGATGATACGCTTCATAATAATCATCCAACCACATATATAACTGCATATCTTTACCATCTGTCGTGCTCATATGTTTTTCATATTCATCCAATCGTAAAAAACCGCTAATGAGATCGATGTTGTCACTGATGTGATGAATTTTAACTTTTTCATTAATGTGCAGAGACTCAACTTTTTCAAATATGGATAAAACTGTATTTTTTTGATCATAGACCCCTAAAATCTGAGATAAATTACATTGATGGTCGAGGTCAATCATTAAAACCTTAGCGCCTGAATCAGCCAGGTATTCAGCAAAATTGTAAGATAGTGTAGTTTTGCCGACACCGCCTTTAATAGCTGCAAATGTGATGATTTCCATCTTAACACCTCCACGCTCATTATAACATATACATTTGAATATTAACATGTTTATATATGTGTGTATGTATATGTGTATGTAAGTGTGTATATTTATATCCTTATTTACGTGCTTATTTATATC
>NZ_KV808427.1:0-744 GCF_001812305.1 Staphylococcus sp. HMSC056G08 | reverse complement strand
ACAAACACTTAAAGGAAAAAACATTGCATTAATTTTCGAAAAAGACTCAACTCGTACTCGTTGCGCATTTGAAGTTGCGGCAGCTGACCAAGGTGCAAGCACTACTTACCTTGGACCAACTGGTTCTCAAATGGGCAAAAAAGAAACAGCAGCAGATACAGCACGCGTTTTAGGCGGCATGTATGACGGCATCGAATATCGCGGATTCTCTCAACGTACTGTTGAAACATTAGCAAAAGAATCAGGCGTGCCGGTATGGAATGGTTTAACTGACGAAGATCACCCAACACAAGTATTAGCTGACTTCCTAACAGCTAAAGAAGTATTGAAAAAACCTTATCACGAAATCAACTTCACTTACGTAGGTGACGGCCGCAACAACGTTGCGAATGCGTTGATGCAAGGTGCAGCAATCATGGGTATGCGTTTCAACCTTGTTTGCCCTAAAGAATTGAATCCTACGGATGAATTATTGAACCGTTGTAAAGAAATCGCTGAAGAAAACGGCGGCGAAATCTTAGTAACAGACGACATTGATAAAGGTGTTAAAGGTTCAGACGTACTTTACACAGACGTATGGGTATCTATGGGTGAACCCGATGAAGTTTGGGAAGAACGTATCAAATTATTGAAACCTTACCAAGTAAACCAAGACATGATCGAAAAAACAGGCAACCCACGTGTTATCTTCGAACACTGCTTACCTTCTTTCCACAACACTGACACAACAATCGGTAAACAAAT
>NZ_KV808426.1:0-6478 GCF_001812305.1 Staphylococcus sp. HMSC056G08 | reverse complement strand
TTTTTACTTTGCAACAGAACCACCCAGTTCATTAGAAATTCATGAATAGTGATTAATCCATACCATCAGGAATTTTATACAGTAATACATCTATCAATACAAAATGTGCATGAGTCTCCATCCATTAATAAAAATTCAACCTGCACTTATGAAAAAGTGCAGGTTGGCCTGCATTCACATTATTGCTTTTTATTCAACATATGTGTAGCATGTCCCATCACACCTTCTGCTGCTTCCATAAGTGTCTCTGGTAAGGTAGGATGAGCATGAATCGTAAGGCTAAGATCTTCCGCATTTGCCCCAGCCTCAATCGCAAAAACAGCCTCTGCAATCAGAGAGGATACCTCTGGTCCAACCATCTGTACTCCTAACACTCTTTTCGTATTCTTTTCGGCTACAACTTGTACAAAGCCATCTGCATCCGAGACAGATAACGCCCTAGCATTTGCTTGGAATGGTAAACGACTGGATACTGTTTCGTATCCTTTTTCCTTTGCTTCCTTCTCTGTTAAACCTGTATAGGCTACTTCAGGATCGCTGAAGATAACAAAAGGCATCGCTTGAAAATCAATCACACTATTTTGACCACTGATCACTTCGGCTGCTATCTTTGCTTCATAACTAGCTTTATGAGCAAGGAGGTCACCACCAGCACAATCCCCTATTGCATAAACATGTTCAATGTTTGTTTGACATTTGTTATTTATCTTAATAAATCCTTGGTCGTCTAATACTACTCCGATATTTTCCAGACCAATTTTACCTGTGTTTGGTTTTCTCCCAATAGAAACTAAGCAATAATCACCTTGAATAATTTCTTCCTTTCCATCAACTTGAACATGGACGTTAACTTCATCGCCTGTATTTTCTCCACCTTGAACAAGGGCATCCGTTATAACAGTGATTCCAATTTCCTTTAAATGACGTTTTACTGTTTTTGTTAGGATAGGATCTGTCCCGGACAAAATTGTATCCGATCCCTCAAGGATGGTCACTTTTGCCCCAAACTTTGCATAAGCAGTACCTAACTCTAAACCGATATAACCACCACCTACCACAACTAAATGATTGGGTACTTCCTGTAGTTGCAATGCCTCCGTTGAAGAAATGATTCTTTTTTGATCAAATGGCATACTTTTTAACTCGACTGGCAAAGAACCTATTGCAAGAATTAAATCTTTGTAGGAAAAAATCTGTTCCTCGTCCTCTATTTTTATTTTTGCAATATGTGCTTCAGTGAGATAGGCTTCCCCACTGATGACCTCTACACCATTTCCTTTTAACAAGGTGCGAATCCCATCTGTTAGCTTGTTCACGATTCCGTCCTTCCACTTTACTACTTCTGGCATATCAACTTGAACCTCACCCGAAACCTTAAGCCCCATTGTATTGGCATGTTTAATGTGTTTGACTCGTTCAGATGCACTAATAAGAGCTTTTGAAGGGATACACCCTCGATTAAGGCAAACTCCTCCTAACTCCGCCTTATCAACCAGTACCACCTTTTTTCCTAACTGGGCAGCACGTATTGCCGCCACATAACCTCCAGACCCTGCTCCTATCACTAAAAGGTCTACATCTTTTTTCACTTCTCCAGTCATCCTAGATTCCTCCTTTGATAAGTAACTATAATTACTATTTGTACTCAAGAATATAGTTGTGTAATATGTGTCTAACCTTTTTCTTATTTTCACCTATTTTTCTTCTCTTATTAGACAATTTATAAAAAATAATCTACATTTTGATTAAAAGGGCTTTCTAAATGGAAAGCCCTTTTTACTCTTACTCTTTCACTCGCATAAGTCGTAAACTGTTCAACGCTACAAGAAGAGTTGCACCCATATCTGAAAGAATCGCAATCCAGAGTGTTAACCAACCTGGAATAACCAATAATAAGGCAATAAATTTAATAGCAATTGCAAAAGTAATGTTAGCTTTTATTATGTTTAGCGCTTTTCGACTTAGTTTTACCGTAAACGGAAGTTTTCTTAAATCATCTCCCATTAGTGCAACGTCCGCCGTTTCTAATGCTGTATCAGTACCAGCTCCACCCATTGCAATTCCAACAGTGGAAGCTGCCAATGCAGGTGCATCATTGACACCATCGCCAATCATAGCTACGTTGTTGTATTCCGATTTCAATTGTTTAATATAATCCAATTTATCCTGAGGCATTAATTCAGCCTGAACTTCTTTTACTCCGACATGACTTCCAATGGCATTCGCAGTACCTTTATTATCACCGGTAAGCATAATTGTATTTTTGATGCCAAGTTGATGTAGTTTTTGAATGACTTCTTTACTTGATTCATGTACTTCATCTGCTACTGCAATAATAGCTAGTATTTCTTTGTCAGTTCCAACAACCATAGCAGTTTTCCCTTGATTTTGAAGAGTTGCAACTTTTTTCTCTAAATTCTTATCAAAACTAGAGTTTGACAGTTCCTTAAATAGTTTTGGACTTCCAATATAATAGGTCGTTCCGTCTACAGTACCCTTAATTCCTTTTCCTGTAATGGAAGAGAAGTCATCTACCACAACATCTGAATAAGAAATATTCGCCTCTTCTGCTCTTTTCATGATTGCTGATGCAAGAGGGTGCTGAGAACGATACTCTAATGCAGTAATGATGGATAGCATTTCATTTTCATCTACCTGTTTGTTCAACACATTGAAGTCAGTTACAACAGGGACACCTTTTGTCAAAGTACCTGTTTTATCGAAAGCAATGGCCTTTAAGGCACCCATTTCTTCTAAATAAACGCCACCTTTTATTAGGACACCCTTTTTCGCTGCATTTCCAATTGCTGAAACAATCGAAATCGGGGTGGAAATAACCAACGCACATGGACAACCAACGACTAAAACAGCTAAACCTTGATAAACCCATGTTTCCCAACTAGCCCCAAAGAATAATGGTGGAACTACAGCAACTAACGCAGCTATGATCATGATGATCGGAGTATAATATTTCGCAAATTTTTCTACAAAGGCTTGAGATGATGCTCGTTCTCCCTGTGCTTCCTCTACAAGATGAATAATTTTTGAAATGGTTGTATCTTCTACTAATTTAGTTATTTCTACTTCAAGTAATCCTTCTTCATTTAGAGTACCTGCAAATACTTCATCATCAACCGCTTTTTCAACAGGGACTGACTCACCTGTAATGGCAGCTTGATTAACAGCAGAGTACCCACTTACAACCATCCCGTCCATGGCAATCTTTTGACCAGGTTTGACAATCATAATATCTCCAACTGCAATATCATCTACATGAACCATCATTTCTTGACCTTTTCGTCTAACAAGTGCCTCTTTAGGTGCAATATCCATTAATGATCGAATTGATTGTCTCGCTTTATCCATAGAAAATCGTTCTAGAGCTTCACTAATTGCAAAGAGTATGACAACAACAGAAACTTCTGCCCATTTTCCTATAATCGCACCACCTATAACTGCAACAGTCATAAGTGTTTTCATGTCAAATTCAAAGCGTAACAAGTTTTGGAAACCAACTTTAAAAAGCGATAATCCTCCTATTAACATCGATGCTACAAATAATAATGTAGTAACAATGTTCTCATCCCCATTAACAAAGACTGAAAGATATCCGAAAACAATCAATAAGGTCGAATAGAGTAAAGTACTGTGCTTTTTATAGAATGGCACTTTTTCTTCTTTTTCATCCTCTTTTTCCTGGTTAATCTCTTGTGTAGCTTGCCGTACAGGTTTTTCAGAGGCCACTTTAAGATTCTCAAAAGCACCTGCTTTTTCTAATTCTTCAATCGTTGCTTCTCCGTAAACGGAAATTTTGGATGCTCCAAAATTTACTTTTGCATCCTCTACTCCCGGAATTTTTTTAACATTTCTTTCAAACTTTCCTGCACAGTTTGCGCATGAAAACCCTTCAACACGATATATATTTTTGTCTTTTTTAACCTCTTGCGGAGCCTGCCGTCTAGGTTTTTCTGGAGCCACTTTAAGGTTCTCAAAGGCACCTGCTTTTTCTAATTCTTCAACCGTTGCTTCTCCGTAAACGGAAATTTTGGATGCTCCAAAATTTACTTTTGCATCCTCTACTCCCGGAATTTTTTTAACATTTCTTTCAAACTTTCCTGCACAGTTTGCGCATGAAAATCCATCAACACGATAGACATATTTCTTCTCTAATGGCTTCGTTGCTTCACTCATATTTAATAACCTCCTTCTTAATTAACCAATGTATCTTTTATCAATCAATGCATGTGGAATTCCTATATTCTTGGCCACCTCTCATTATGATATTCATTTGAATATTACGTTATGTTCTGTTGCTATTATATATCCACACATATATAGATAGTCAAATGATTATTTGATTGTATTTTATTTCTTTTTTTGCTAAGACTAAACTCAACTTTTCTGTTTAATTTCCTCAACTGATTATTCAAGGCTATTCCTTTAATATTTTCATTCCAACCCAACAACTCCTATGATCCAAGAAGCTATATAGAAAACAGCTACACCAAGCAAAACGTAAAGACCAGTTTTTCGATTTTCAGATTGATTAACAACTGGAAGTAAGTCCGTTGCTGCAACATATAGAAAAACACCTGCTGAAAAGGACAAAGCAATTCTTGCAAAAGAATCGCCAAGTACTTCAGCTGCAAATTCTGTGTCACTGAGTAGCCATACTAAAGCCCCTCCAAATATAGTAGCCAAAGCCAGTACTGCAGAGGCAATAAACGCCTTTTTCCTGTCATTAAATACTACAAGAACAATCGAAGAAATGGTTAAGCCATCTGGTATTTTATGAAGTAATACAGCAACAAACACAAGGAAACCTAATTCACTGCTTACTTCGAATCCCGCAACAATGGAGACCCCATCAAAGAAACTATGAATAGTCATTCCGATAAAGGCACCTAAACCGCCCGTTTTTTTACTGAGTTTATCCTCATGTGTTTCATAGCCGAAATGAAAATGAGTTGTGAGGATTCTTTGAAAGGCAAATAATACTAAAAATCCTATTAATATATAGATTCCATTTTCAGGTGAATTTTCTAATCCTTCTGGCATTAGATCAAGAATACCTATGGATAAAAGAAAACCTGCACTAAAAGCCATTAAATATGTAAGAGCTTTGGGGGACCATTCTTTTCTCACGACAATAAGTCCTCCAACAAGATTAGCTATACTTGTGAGTAACACAAGAGATACTACAGTCCATGAGAACATTACAAACTCTCCTTACTTTAATTCATTCCATTTCACAAATAATTTGGACCATCAGGGTACAATTCAGAGAAAAAACAAGATTTAAGTCTCAGTGGATACCAGGGCTTAAATCTCCTGAGATGATTTTTTATCTAATGGTCTTTTCTTAGGTAATTTTTATGATTTATTTTTGAGCAACTGCATTCCATCATGTAAAATGGAGGACTGAGTTGTTTGTAACATTTTAACTAATTTTTCCCAACACTCATCACATTTACTTCTTTTCCTTCAACTGTAGTGCTTCTTGCATAAGGTGATGCACATGATTACTTACTAGCCTATAAAAAACCATCTTCCCTTTTTTACGATACTCGGCAAGCCCCATATTACGTAACATACGTAGGTGGTGTGAAGCAGTAGCATTCGTAGAACCAATAATCGTTGCTACATCACAGACACACATTTCATCTTCTTGCGTAAGTGCATAAACAATTTTCAACCGTGTATCATCCGCAAAAACTTTAAACAATTGTGATAAGCCATCCGTTTGACCGACTTCCTGCTGACGGCGCTCAACCTTTTCTGGGTCAAATATAAATGTCTCACAAGCATCTTTTCCCCTTGATTTTATACCATCTAAATCATGTTCTTTTTTATTTATGGAAGTAATACTCAAAACAACCCCTCCTCTGTAATTAGTGTATACAATAACATTCAAATTATTGTTTGTATATATATATATTAATATAAATAATATAACGTTTTATTGCAACAATAAAATATACATTTTTTCGTTATATCATGGTATACTTTAAAATAATGAATATTGGAGGAGGAGAATCAGGATCTACTATATCATTGCAGTCATCGTTTTAATCATTGATCAACTATGGAAATCTGCGATTGTCAAATGGATGGAAATAGGTCAAACCATTCCTTTATGGGAAGGAGTATTCCATATTACTTCTCTTCGAAATAAAGGAGCAACATTTGGAATTTTGCAAGGTCAACGCTGGTTTTTTATTATTGTAACGTTAATTGTTGTACTGGGTATCATTTATTATTTACAAACAGAAGGAAGGAATAACCGACGAATCTCTTTTGCCTTATCACTGTTGCTAGGTGGAGCATTAGGGAACTTTTTTGACCGCTTGATTAGAGGAGAAGTAGTAGATAGCCTTGATTTTCGGCTCATTGATTATCCTATCTTTAATCTCGCTGATGTTTTCATAGTTTCTGGTGTTGCTTTAATGATATTGGAGGTTCTGTTGCAAAGTAAAAA
>NZ_KV808425.1:0-1946 GCF_001812305.1 Staphylococcus sp. HMSC056G08 | reverse complement strand
TTACCAGAATACTTCGCCATTTCGTATAATTCTTCGTTGTTGTTCTGTTTGATTTTTTGAACATGTACTTGTGTGATTTCATCAATTCCTGTCACATCTCTCCATAAATCCAACCATTCTTTTTGACTGATATATGACTTTGTATCTTTAAAATATGATTTATTAACAGCTATCAAAACATGAAAATGTGGATTATAATCATCTCGTTTTTGATTATAAGTAACCTCTAATTTTCTTACATAACCTTTAGCTATCGATTTGAACTTTTTACGATTGCTTAAGCGTCTGAAAGATTGATTATAATGTTTGATTTCAGATTCTAAATCATCTGATTTCACATTAGGAGTGGTTAGAGTTAAAAATAAAAACTCTTTTTGTTCTTTTTGTTTGATATACTGCATCATTAAAGATAATCCCAATGCATCTTTACGAGCTTTACGCCAAGCACATACAGGACAGAACCGGTTTTTACATAAATTCGACTTATATAGTTTCTTTTTCTGCAAAGTTTTATCCGCAACAAATGATAAAAATGTATTACAGTCCTTTATCAAATACATCTGTCCCTCTCTCACATGTCTCTCAATAAATTTTTGAAATACTTGATTTCTTTGTTTTTTCTCAGTATACTTGTCCATGATATATCACACAAAACAACCTTGTTTTTTTACAAAACAATGCCTATAAAAAGTTGCTTTTTCTCCTTTCTATTTTCGTTTAGCTTAGACACCTAAAACGATACAATAGTATGCTGAAAAAAGCAACTTTTTTTGTGTTCAATCCAGTTGTATCAATGGTTTGAATGATGTGAGGTTACATTGTAATAGTTACCTATAGTATCAAGACAAGAAGAAACTCGTTTCACTCGTTTAAAAAGCCCTCTTTTAGGAGGGCTTTTTATTAATCATTATTCAAAATATAATCTATTACATCAACATGAAGTTCACTGTTTCTATAACCTTCCAAAATATCATCAACTTGCTTATTTGGAATTTCAGGAACTTCTCTTATATCACATAAAACTTCTTTAAACTCTTTTTTGGTTACTTTATCCTCGTTTATTGTTAATTTAAATAAATAATCATTTAACTTCTTAATTTCATGAACGCTATAACCGTAACGTAATAAAACTAAATCTTTTGTTTTTAGATCAGGTGCTAATTCTTCTTGTAAAACATCTATAGATTGCTTAATTAACAACAATTTAGACTCTAATTCTTCATTATTCATTCAAAACACACTCTCTTATATCAAAGTTTGACCTACTTGAGATACCCAGTAAGCAATGCTGCGAGCAGAAGAGTCTTTTATACCAGTTCCCATTAACGCTTGAGCAACTTGACCTTCTACATTCCCCCACGTAGCTTGTTCTTGTTTTAAAATCTTATTTAAAGCCGGTTCAACATATTTATCCCAACGTTTTTCTAAAGACTTACCAGCACGAGGACTTATCTTTTTAACTCCTGAAAAAACAGCTTTTTTGTTTTTTATCATTGCCTTAATTCCTTTTTTTACAGCAAAAGAACCACCAATTCTTTCTGAAGTCCCTTCTTTAAGATTAGTCGGCAAATTATTAATAGTCTGTTCAGTTACATATTCAGGATTTCGAAACAAATCATCTAAAGCTTTATTATCTTTTTCAATTTCTGCACTCGAGTTACTAACTGCCTTTTGTGTTTCTAATGATTCACTTGCACTAGCCATAGGACTTACCGTTGTTAATAAAATCGCACTCGCTAACAATGTTCCAAATGATTTTTTTAGTTTCAAAATAAAAACTCCTTCGCTTTAATTTTACTCCCAATTTTTTAAGAACATTCCCAAGCTAACCATATCATATTATTGCTTTATTCCAATTGCTTTATTGACAACGAGCCTCTGAACCCTTAACAAACCCTAAACTTGTCGAATCGTCGGCTTAATAGCTCACGCTATGCCGACATTCG
>NZ_KV808424.1:0-19920 GCF_001812305.1 Staphylococcus sp. HMSC056G08 | reverse complement strand
CAAACACGAGATCCTGTAAAGGGTCTCTTTTTTTATGCCATTTTTTAATTTTTGATAATGAAACGAGAAGAATTCTTTCATTTCTCATCGTTGAACTAGATTCAAATATGTTAAAATAAGAGTTAATTACCAAATTGAAGGTAGTGGAAAAATGAATTTGCCATTAAATCATCAGCTTAAATCTTTTCTAAAACAACAACCTATTTCTTTTCATGTACCTGGCCATAAAAACATGACAATCGGCACATTACATGAGATGGATTTACCCATGGATATTACTGAGATTACTGATTTTGATGACTTGCATCATCCTGAAGGCATATTAAAAGAAAGCATGCATACCTTAGATAAGCATCCAGATTATGATGCCTTTTATTTAGTAAATGGCACAACTTCAGGTCTTTTATCAGTGATTCAAGCAACCGCAAAACAAGAAGCACCGATTGTGATGAGTCGTAATGTACATAAATCAGTCTTTCATGGCTTAGATTTAGCTCAAAAAGATGCAGAAATTTTACCGATGACTATCAGTGATACAACCCATCAATATGTAGCGCCACGCATAGACCAAAAAGAAAGTACAAATAGTCTAGCGATTGTGACATATCCTAACTATTACGGTGAATTATTCGATATTGCTTCATTTATTAAAGAACAGCACGCGAAGGGTACACCTGTGTTAGTAGATGAAGCGCATGGTGCGCATTTTGGATTAAATGGTTTCCCTAACTCTGCACTTTCTTTTGGGGCAGATTACGTCGTACAGTCTTATCATAAAAGTTTACCTGCTTTGACTATGAGCTCTGTAATCTTTATACATAAAAATGCGCCTTATCGTGAACAAGTGATGGAGTATTTAACTTACTTTCAATCATCAAGTCCTTCGTATTTATTAATGGCAGGCTTAGAGCGTGCACATCAATTTTATAAAACATATGAAAGCACTTATTTTTTCACACAACGTCAACGTCTACTTGATGCATTAAGCGCTAAAGGATTAGAAGTTCATGAGATGGATGATCCACTTAAAATAACTTTGACATACGCAGGGTATACAGGCTATGACATCCAACAATGGTTAGAAGCACAACATCTTTATGTAGAACTCGCAGATGAAACACAAGTATTGTTAGTGTTGCCGATGTGGCATAAAGGTGATCGGTTCCCTTTTGAATCATTATTAGAACGAATTAAAGCATTAAAGTTACCGAAGACGACAAATGAGGTTTCAGTAACTATCCCCAAACTGCCTGAACACGTTGGATATTATCAGCCTGTGACGATAACCCAAATGAGACGTATCGATTTTAGTGAAGCTGCAGGTGAATTGTTAGCTCAACATATTGTACCTTATCCTCCAGGTATACCGGTGTTTTATAAAGGTGAACGCATTCATCAAGAAATGATCGATATTATGGAAGACTGGGTAGCACAAGGAATTAGAGTAGAAGGTATAAAGCATAGAACTATAAATATTAAGGATGAATAACATGTCAGCATTTATCACATTTGAAGGACCAGAAGGTTCCGGTAAAACAACGGTTTTAAACCAAGTTTCTGAACGTTTACAAGCACAATTTGAAGTCTTAACAACGAGAGAACCTGGCGGGGTACCCGCTGCAGAACAAATTCGAGAAATTTTATTAGAAGGCGAAGCTGTTGATGAGCGTACCGAAGCCTTATTATTTGCGGCATCACGCAGAGAACATTTAGTAGAAAAAGTCTTACCAGCGCTAAAAGCGGGAAGAGTAGTATTGTGTGACCGCTATATCGATAGTTCGCTTGCTTACCAAGGTTATGCGAGAGGTATTGGTGTAGAGGAAGTCAGAGCAATTAATGAATTTGCGATTAATGGTTTGTATCCGGATTTAACAGTGTATCTAGACATTACGGCTGAAACGGGAAGAGCACGGATTCAAAGTAATGCGCGAGACATGAATCGTTTGGATCATGAGAGTATCGCATTTCATCAACGGGTTATTGAAGGGTATCATCAATTAATCGAACAAGAACCAGAGCGTTTTGCGGTCATTGATGCAAATCAATCTATTGAGGCGGTTGTTGATGCTGCTTATCAAGCAATTGTCCAACATTTGTCTAGCCAAGCATAAGCTTTAGATGATTGCTTTGGAAGTTGTTGCAAGCGTGCGGGTTCACGTAGTATAATTTGTTAAACTTTAATTACAGCAGACCTAAAAGATGAAGGTAAAATATTAATAGAAAACATCAAGAAATCAGACATCATTTTAGTTATTTCTATTTAGTTTTAAACAGGCTCTACCATCACAATATGCTATAATATTACAAAGAGGTGTTAGTTATGAAAATGGTAATTGCAATTGTTCAAGACCAAGATAGTCAAGAGTTGTCTGACCAACTCGTCAAAAATAATTTCCGAGCTACTAAACTCGCGACAACAGGTGGATTCCTACGCGCAGGAAATACAACATTCCTATGCGGTGTTGATGATGACAAAGTAGATGATTTACTAAATGTTATCAATAAAACATGTGGAAACAGAGAACAACTTGTATCACCAATTACGCCAATGGGCGGCAGTGCAGACTCTTACATTCCATATCCAGTTGAAGTAGAAGTCGGCGGCGCGACAGTATTCGTAATGCCTGTTGATGCGTTCCACAGATTTTAATGATAAACATGACATGAATCTATGATTCGACATAAATAACAGTCTATAAATAGTGGGGGTCGGGACGAGCGTGTAATCGAGATTGTAAAGAGACAATCAATGATTAAACTCATGAGTTCCTGCCCTTTTTCATTATGGAAAGGTGACAAATTGAATGGATGAATTATCAAGATTGACGAATGCGTATCAATCTGGAAAGCTTTCGCATGCCTATTTATTTGAAGGCGATGATGCACAAACGATGCAGCAAACGGCTATGGCTTTTGCGAAGTTGATACTATGCAATGACAATGAAATATGCCAAGCGAAAGTTGACGGTTTCAATCATCCTGATTTCAGATATGTCACAACAGATGAGGCAAATCTGAAGAAAGAAAAGATTGAAGCGTTAGTTCATGTGATGAATCAATTACCCGTTGAAGGCAGTCACAAAGTCTATATTATTAATGGCTTTGAGAAACTTACTGTTCAAGGTGAGAATAGTATTTTAAAGTTCTTAGAAGAACCGCCAGAAAATACGATTGCGATATTGCTGTCGACGAAACCAGAACAAATTCTCAGTACAATCCATTCGCGTTGTCAGCATGTTTATTTTAAACCGATGTCACAAGCACAACTCGTGGAACGTCTGAAAGAACAAGAGATATCTAAACCGATTGCTGAAATGTTGAGTACTTATACCTCACAAATCGAAGAAGCTCGTGCGCTGAATGAAGAATATGATTTAGCAAATTTACGCAAAAACATTATCAATTGGTGCCAATTACTGCTGACGAATCGTGCAATGGCTTTAATTGCTTTGGTCGATTTAATGAAAGCAGCTAAAAATAAAAAGCTGCAGCAACTGACATTGTCAGTCGTGAATGCATTCTTCCAAGATATTATGCATGAAAAAGCAGACATTTCAGGATACTTGGTATTCTCTGAATTAGAAACAGATATTAAACAATATGCACAACGTTTAACATATGACCAATTAACGCATATGTATGATCATATAACGGAGGCACATAAGAAGTTAACACAAAATGTGAATCCAACACTCGTATTTGAACAAATCGTAATTAAGGGGGTGGGCTAAATGCTTCAAGTGATTGGCGTACAATTCCAAAAAGCTGGTAAGCTTGAGTATTATGCACCGGTTGAAGATGCTGAACTTTGTTGTGGTGACAGAGTTGTTGTAGAGTCTAAACGTGGTGTAGAAGTCGGTGATGTCAAAGATGCTGCACTAACGGTAGATGAGGAAGATGTTACATTACCGTTAAAACAAATCATTCGTGTTGCAACTGACAATGATTTAGAACAATGTGCATGTAACGAAGAAGATGCAGATGCTGCAATGGATTTCTGTAAAGCATCTGTAGAAGAATTAGGTTTAGAAATGCGTTTAGTCAATTGTGAGTATACATTAGATAAATCAAAAGTGATTTTCAACTTCACTGCAGATGATCGCATCGACTTTAGAAAGTTGGTAAAGATTTTAGCCGCAAAGTTAAGAACACGTATTGAATTACGTCAAATAGGCGTGCGCGATGAGGCTAAATTACTTGGTGGTATCGGACCTTGTGGCCGTTCGCTATGTTGTTCAACGTTCTTAGGTGACTTTGAACCTGTATCGATTAAAATGGCAAAAGATCAGAACTTATCATTAAATCCTACAAAAATTTCAGGCGCTTGCGGTCGTTTAATGTGCTGCTTAAAATATGAAAATGATCAATATGAAGCTGCTAGAGAACAATTACCTGATGTGGGAACAAAAATTGATACACCTGATGGTCAAGGTACAGTGGTAGGCTTGAATATGTTAGATATTTCAATGCAAGTCAAAGTTGAAGGTTTAGAACAACCTTTAGAATACTCAGTTGATGATTTAGAAGCAATCTATTAAGGGAGGCCACAGGCTTTTGGAACGCAGAGAAATAATGGAGAGACTATTGCGTCTTGAAACCAATGTTAAACAATTGTATCAAGACACGGCAGAATTAAAGACCATCACCATGCAGCTTATAGAAGAAAATGTTGCGTTGGAAGTTGAAAACAAACATTTGAAACAATTAATCGGCCGTTCACAAGAAACAGGAACTGAATCAACAGATGTTTCAGATAAGCCTGAGCAAAAGTCTAAAGAAAAAAAGAAACCTCGTTTAAGCAGTAAGGAGAACTTAGCGATTTTATATCAAGAAGGCTTCCATATCTGTAAAGGCGATTTATTCGGTAAACATCGTAATGGTGAAGATTGCTTATTTTGTTTACAAACATTAGAAGAACAATCCTAAAAGCGATTGTTTTAATATATCAAAAGAATGTCATATTCTATTTGAAAGCTTGAATGAGAACCTGAAGAGGTTCTCATTTATACATATTTAATCAAAAATTGGAGAAAATCATGTTGAAAGAAAATGAACGTTTAGATTGTCTATTAAAAGAACAGTTAGAAATAATTCAAAATGATGAAGTCTTTTCCTTTTCGACGGATGCTTTATTATTAGGCCATTTTACCCAGCTTAGAAAACGTGACAAAGTAATGGATTTATGTTCAGGTAACGGCGTCATTCCTTTATTACTTTCAGACAAAGGAAATCACATGATAGATGCGATTGAAATCCAACCACAATTGGTGGATATGGCTGAACGCAGTATTCGTCATAATCATTTAGAAGCGCGTATTCAAATGTATGAAATGGATTTAAGACATGTTCAACAACACTTTCAACCTTCAAGCTATAACGTTGTCACATGTAATCCGCCGTACTTTAAAACCATTCAAACGCATCAACATCAAAAAGAAGCACATAAAATTGCGCGTCATGAAGTAATGTGTACACTGGCTGATTGTGTGAATGCTGCGAAACATTTATTGAAACAAGGCGGTCGTTTTGTCATGGTACATCGTGCAGAACGTTTAATGGATGTATTATTTGAATTCAGACAGCACCGTATTGAACCAAAGAAACTGACAATGGTTTATAGTAAACCTGGTAAAGCAGCGCATGCGATTCTTGTAGAAGGACGTAAAGACGGCAAACCTGGTTTGGATATTGCGTCGCCATTTTATATGTATACAACAGATGGCCAATATACAAAAGAAATGAGTGCGATTTATTATGGCAATTGAACATTATATTTATATCGTACGATGTAAAGACGGCACATTATATACTGGGTATACCAATAACGTTCAAGCAAGAATCGAAAAACACAATGCGGGTAAAGGTGCCAAGTATACTAAAACTAGACGTCCCGTTGTATTACTTTATCAAGAAGGTTATGAAACAAAGTCAGAAGCGATGAAACGTGAGTATGAAATTAAAACATTCACGAGAACACAAAAATTACAGCTCATTGAAAGGGGCAAGCAATAACATGGGAACACTTTATTTAGTCGGAACACCCATCGGAAATTTAGCAGATATCACATTTCGTGCAGTAGACACTTTAAAATCTGTCGATATGATTGCCTGTGAAGATACACGTGTCACAAAGAAATTATGTCATCATTATGAGATTGAGACACCCTTAAAATCTTATCATGAACATAATAAAGAGACGCAGACTGAATCTTTAATTGAACTTTTATTAGAAGGGAAAAGTATCGCATTAGTCTCTGATGCCGGCTTACCGTTAATCAGTGATCCGGGTTATGAATTAGTGGTGCGTGCGCGTGAAGCAGGTATTGATGTTGTACCGATTCCTGGACCGAATGCAGGGTTGACTGCGTTGATGGGGAGCGGTTTACCTTCGTTTGTGTATACGTTTGTTGGATTCTTACCGAGAAAAGCCAAAGATAAAAAAGCAGTACTTGAACAACGCATGTTTGAAGACTCTACTGTAATTATTTATGAAAGCCCGTTTCGTGTGGCAGATACACTAAAAGCTATAGCGGAAATTGATGAAACACGACCAGTAGCACTTGGTCGAGAATTGACTAAGAAGTTTGAAGAGATTCAGACGGCACCAGTTCAAACATTGGTAGAAGCGGTCACAAATGGTGACATTCCGACTAAAGGTGAATTTGTTATCTTAATAGAGGGTGCAGCACCAAAAGAAGAGACAGAATGGTTCAGTGAGTTAGATATTCATGAACATGTTGAACATTATATCCGTCAAAATATGAAACCGAAAAAGGCGATTAAACAAGTCGCTGAAGACCGTCAGATGAAAACAGGAGAAGTTTACGATATTTACCATCAGATAAAATAAAAATGATGTAAAAGAAATATAACAAATAAGAAAATTAACACTGAGTGACACAAAAATGTGTTATTTTAAAGTAGTACAGTTAATTATTCATCTATATTATGGGAGCCCGTTATTATTTTTCTTTAGTGAAGGACACCACTAGAATAGGAGCAATTCAAAATGAAGAAAAATAATCAAACACACCATCACTATGCGATAAGAAAGTTTACAGTCGGAGCTGGATCAACACTTATCGTATCCTTTATATTTATGGGTCTAAGCACATCAGCACATGCGGAAGAATCCACACAAACACACCACGAAACACAGGTAGAAGCGGAACATACACAAGAAAATGAACAACTGTTACCATCAAAAGATATAACGACAGCACAACAGGTTGAAACACAACCAGATATTTCCACCAAGCGTTCTGAAACACAAACAAGTCATGTGAATACACCATCTTCAGAAAAAAATATACAGGAACAAAATACTACTAACCTTGAACAAGAAGCATCCTCATCTCAGATTCATGAAGGATCACAAACAAAACAAGAAAAACCTAATCATAGTGAACCACTAAAACCAAAACAGTACGAACAACCAGCGCCAGTAGATAATGATTCTGTGACAAACTATGAAGAACAAAAGGTTACAGAAGATGTCATCCAACAAGTAGAAGCACCTGAAAATAAAAAAGAAGAGATTAAAAATACAGAAATATTATCTAAAACGACCTCAACTTCTGAAGAAGAAACAGTACAGACGCATGTTTCGTCAGAAGTAGAACCGAAAACCGCTCCTGCGCCAGAAATCAAATCAACCCCTACATCTCAAGAGGATGATGAGAAAACTGAAGCGGCACCAAAAGAAGAAGCCAAAACAGAAGAAACACAAACAAAACCAACGCAACGTACGGCCCAACAAGCACCTGTTCCACATACAGAAAGTTTAAAAACTAATAAAGCACAACAAGCGATTAATCAATATCCAGTTATATTTGTACATGGATTTATGGGCTTTACAGGTGAAATAAAGCCAGACTTATATCCCAATTATTGGGGTGGAGATAAGTATCGTGTGATAGATGGACTGCGTGAAAAAGGGTACGAAGCTTATGAAGCGAGTGTAGGTGCTTTCAGCAGTAATTATGATCGCGCAATAGAGTTATATTATTATATTAAAGGCGGCACAGTAGATTATGGTGCAGCACATGCGGAGAAATATGGACATTCTCGATATGGCAGAACTTATGCAGGGGTCTTTCATGAATGGGCGCCTGGCAAAAAGGTGCATATGGTCGGCCACAGTATGGGTGGACAAACAATCCGGCTTTTAGAACATTTTTTACGCTTTGGTAATCAAGAAGAAATAGATTACCAACGTCAACATGGTGGAACAATCTCCTCTTTATTTGAAGGAGGGAAAGACCATATGATTGTCTCTATTACAACTTTAGGCACACCGCATAACGGTTCAGCCGCAGCGGATCGAATTGGTAATGAAAAAGCCTTTAAAGATATTGTTTATGCGTTAGGACGTATGGGCGGTGGTAAACTCGCAAATATCGATTTTGGTTTTGAAAAATGGGGATTCAAACAAAGGGAAAATGAATCTTATATTGAATACGCACAACGTGTTGCGCAAAGTAAACTTTGGGATACTGATGATAATGCGATGTATGATTTAACATCAGAAGGCTCAGAAAAATTAAATCAAATGACACCGATGAACCCTAACATTGTTTTTACAACTTATACAGGTTTGGCGAGTCATGAAGGTTTAACGGGAAATCATATCCCTGATATTGGACAATTCTTCCTTTTTGATTCAACGAGTCGTGTCATTGGAAGTGAGGAGAATCAAGCATTGCGTCCAAATGACGGTATCGTTTCTGTGGTATCTTCACTCTATCCAACAGGGCAAGCTTTCACTGAATTTACAGATGGCTTGAAAAAAGGCATCTGGCAAGTGACACCGGTTATGAAAGGTTGGGATCATTTAGATTTTGTCGGTCTAGATGCCTTAGACTTTAAACACACAGGCCAAGAATTACAAGGCTTTTATGCAGGTTTGATTAATCATATGATGCGTATAGAAGAATTAGATATCTAATCAATAACGCACCGTTATCCAAGTGATTTCGGTGCGTTATTAATGTTTATTTATTAAAATGAACATTATCAAAGCATTTATTTTGTTCTGAAAATTTATTGTTCACTATTATAAACCCCATAAGACATTTCGTTATTTCCATTCTTTGTGCCGTCATAAGTGGTGATTTCATTGCTTGTATAGGTTAATGTATATTTCACTTCGCTTTTATCAGGGCCAAGTTGATTTTTTTGAATGGCATCTGCAAGATCTAATAACTTATAGTCTTCCTTATCTTTATTATAACTTGAGTTAGTATCAAAAAATGTAGTGATAACGTGTGTTTTAGTTACACCACCAGTGGCATTGTATCTAGCTTGATGATACTTTTCGCTGAATTCTTTTTGATTCATTTGAATCAAAGGTTTGTAGTATTTATCGTATTGGGCCAAGTCAATAGGATAACCACTTATCCAGAAAAATTCATTTTCATAGCCAGAGTTTCGTGTTTTGTTTATAGCTTCTTTAGTAAACCCGTAATAACTGTATTTTTTTTTGATTATCTTTGAAGTATTGATAAAGTTCATCGTATTCTTTCTTGTTGGCTTTGTAGTCAAAGCCGCTGACTACTTTTCCAATTTGAGTAGAAAGTTCGTCGCTTTCTCCTTTAGCACGCATTGATCCTTTATGACCTAAAGAGTCTGATGTTAAAACAATACTAGAATTAAACACGATGTCATGATCATCACAATGGACAAATACTTCCACACCATCTCCGCTGCCGACCACATTAGTAGCTTTAACCTTCAAACCGAAATTATCTTGAAAGAATCTTTCTCCTAATTCTGCATATTCATTATAATGTTTCTTTGCTAATTCAATGACTTTCTTTTCAGCATGAGGTTGAAAACCTTGGCCTTTATATTCATTAACAGGCATAGTGTCAGGGACTTTGTTTGTGAAAGAATTATTCAAATTGTTGCATCCTCCTAGTAATAAAGTAGAAATGATAATGGTGCTGCATATCTTTTTCATAGGTCACCTCATTAATTCTTTTGGTTAAATATATTTTATTAATGTTGCTTATTATTAATGGATATAATTATAATTTCGTGCTTCTGAAGCAGAAATAGTACGTGTAGACACGATGTATGGTGCAATATAGTTCATTTCGGAAATAAACACACTACCATCCATATTGACGCGTTCTACATAAGCTACATGTCCCCAAACACCTATGGGTGTTTGGAAAACAGCACCTTTTTTAGGTTGATTATTAACTATAAAACCATCAGCTTGTGCTTGGCTTGCCCAGTTTTTAGCATCTCCCCAAAATGTGCTGATAGTATTACCATCTGCTGCACGTTTATAAGATACATTGCCTCGGTGTATATAAATTATTTGCTTGTTGGTTGGTATGAATGGTACTTGGTTCAGAATGTTGTGGATATGATAAAACATTTTGACCATAACTGTATGTAAATGATTCATCTCAAGTATTCACTTTAATGGCTGCATTCGAATGCTTACTTATAGCTTCTTCTAGAGTTTCAAAAGATACAACATTACTTAAAGTTAATGAATTGGAAATGATTAGTGATAAAAAAGATAATGTTAATTTTGTGTTTTTCATTATTTATAAAGTCCTTTTCAAAGATATTAAAATAAAGAGAGTGAGATAAAACAAAGTGTAAAAAAACTGTAAACGCTCTATACAAAACATGTAAAGTTTTATATGATAATTTTAAAAATACTAATTAACAAATAAAGTGTAAATAGTATTTTCTAAAACTTAAGATAGCAAATAGGGTTATGAAGTGCAATGGCTTAAATAAAATAAGTTAAGAAGAGATAAGAGCTAAATCATAATCTTGTAGTAACAATTAGATGTACTTTACCAGACTTAACCCATGACACGGTAAATTTTCAGCAAATAGGGGATGTCAGGTTTTCAATCATTTTGAAGAAATAAATTAACATCTATCTCCAAATTTTATTTATAGCAAATGATAGGTGTAGCAACTAGTGGATCCATTGAAGAAGGTGTTGGTTTGGTAGATAGAATGGTAATTTGATTTGTAGTAGAAGATAAAATATTAGATGGAAAATCACTCGATGATACCGCTAAAGCTAATAAATACATGAATAAATTTAGGAATTATGATACATGGAAACAAACTAAAAAAGAGTTGGTTATGTAGAAAATTCAATTGTTAAAAACTTACCATTTGTAAAATCTGGTTAAAGATTGGGTGTTGTGTTTTAGTTGTTAATATTGAAATTATTAAATAGAAAGAGGTTGTTAGATTGAATGATGCATATAAAAAATTAAGAAATCCACTTCCGCAAATCTTAGGTGTATTTTCTATTTTATTTAGTTTTCCAGGTTTTGTTCAGTATTTTTATAGTCTAACTATAGAAAGCACACCCATGTATTTAATAGTAAGTAGTATATTAATTATTGTAGTTTCTATGTCATGCTTTTTTGTATTGTTTTTACAATATCCTAAAAATCATGAAGATATGAAAAAAAGTGCTTTTAAGTTGATGATTTTAGATATTTTAGCTTTATATTGCGTGGTTATCTCTTTATACAACGCTTATTTCTTTATGGTTGCTGAAAATGGTGTTGATCTCACTTTTTTTGGAGTGTTGGTATAATTACAATGTTTGTGTGTTTAATTGCTTTCATTTGCGGAATTTATTTGCTTAGTAATACACCATTTTGGCTTAAAACCAAGAAAAAAGATGAACAGATTTCTGGTAAAGTGATAGCAATGATAATTTTATTCCTTTTTAGTTTAGTAGTTTTAATTCAAAAAGTGATTGAATATTTTACAATTCCGAATATCAATCAATCAAAGTTTATGATTTTAGCGATAGGAGGGATGATGCCGTTCGTATATTTCGTTATCTTTATGCTTTACATACATTACACCCAAGTATTATCGAATTATGAATTGGAAGATGCAGATGAATTTTTCAAATAACAAATATCTAAATAAATTTTATCAATATCAATTTTATGTAAAATAAGCTTAGATTTCCAAAGGAATGACTTAAAATTGAATGCTGCTTATGAAAAGTTAAGAAGCCCTATGCCACAAATATTAGGAAGTTTAACATTAATCCCATTAGCGATGTCGAGCGCTCAATATTTTTATGGATTGACTATATCTGAGACACCTTGGTATCTCGTAATAATATGGCTATTCATGCTTTTAGTTAGTATATCCACTTTTTTGATTTATGTAATTCGAAGACCCAAGAATCATAAAAGCATGAAAAGAAAAGCTCTGGTTTTATTTATAATCAATGTTTTAGCTATGTATAGCGCTATTTTGCCGTGTATAATACTTACTATTTTTTGGTTGTAAGAAAAGGGATAGTTTTATTTGAAATTTGGATTGTAGGATCTATAACAATGGTTTTATGTATATTGTCATTTATGTTTGGAGTAATACTTTTACATAAGACGCCTAGTTGGTTAAAAGGAAAAAACCATAAAGACAAAGTTGAAAGCAAGATACTAGTTATAGCAATACTTTTTGGCATCAGTTTAATTGTAGTAGTAGAAAAGATTATAGAATATATACTCGTACCAAATATCAATGATTCGAAATATATGTTTTTAGTAACGATAGGCTTAATATTGATTAGCTATTATAATGTTTTTTATTGTATATACATTATACTCAGGTATTATCGAATTTTGAGTTGGAAGATGCGGATGAATTTCTCGAATAATAAATTCTAAAATTAAGTTCTGCTAACAAAAAAGAAGTAAAAGCATTATGGAACTAGAAGCACTAATCATGCCTAATTTGGCAAAGGTAGAATTTTCAGTTGAACCTGAACATTGGCAAGGTGAGATGTTGGAAGTAAAGGTTATGGAAATGTAGGAGAAAACATATGATATATTTATTATTAATTTTAATGGCAGGTTTGTATTACGTGGTGTATATTACTTCGGTAATGTATGCGGAAGGTATTAAATTACTGCAATGGGTTGCCTATGGTATATCTGCGTTAATCTTTTTGATTACATTCTTCTTTGTAGATTCTAGTTTTAGTTCATTACAGAATTACATACTTGTGCTCATTATAAGTGTAGTGGTATACGGATGGTTGGCGATTAAATCGTTTTGGACACGTCCTTATAAAGTGAAGCTAAGAAGTTTGGATCCTCTCTCAGAACATTCAGTAACTAAGGAACAGTATGAAGACATTGAAAGTATTCAAATTAATCTTGCTTCATCTAAGTATAAAGGTATTATTTCAGCAATTATCTCTATTGTTTGTATGATTGCGATTAAATTAAAGTTAACACCTGTTTTAAAAGATGATTTAGCAGGCGGTATTTTCACAATAGGTCTTATCCTGTTTTTTAATGGTTATTATTTATTTGGTTATTGATATTGTATTAGCAGTTAGAAGAAGAAAATTTTCGTTTATCACACTCAGACCGTTAGGAACGTTGATTTTGTTAATCTTCTATTCAATCATTATTTAACAATTTAAACCGAAGGAGTAAACTATGAAGAAAATTTGTTTGATGAGTTTATGCCTATTGATGGTTATCGTAATGGGTTGCGCGAAGGGGGATCCTCTTCCTGGTTCTGTAAAAAATGATTTGCATAAGGCTGATAGAAAGTTAGAAGCTGTAAAAATATTTGAGATTGATCATAAACAGGTTGTTTATGATAAGTAAGATAAAATATTGACTGTGCCGCTTCACTTCACCGAAGACGTAGACCTCCCGACTAAACTCATCGGCAGCATGTCATCCATGCCTTTCTCTGGAAATGATGACGTCGACCAAGTAGTAGTGAAGTATGAATTCAAAGATCAAAAACATGAGTTGCATTACAAAAAAGACGCACAAGGTTCACTGAAAAGAGTGAAATAACTGCTCATAGGAACGGACACACGTGTGTATTCCTAAATGAGTAGATAAGTGTGTCCTGTTCCTAAAAAGCAGGAGAATAAATATATAAGGAGCGCAACAACATGGCAGAAAAAGTGAAAGAAGCAGGAAAAACATTAAAAGTTTGGGCTTGGGTTTTCATTGTCCTCTCATTAATTATGCCAATCTTTGGAGTTGGAAGTATTATTTGTAGTGCGAAATACAAAAAATACCAACAAGAACAAGGCGGAAAATTATTAAATATCGCAATCATCGTTACAGTGGTCAGTGTGACGTTTGCGATTATAAGATTATTTACTTAATTCCTCAGCAACAGAACGCTTTCTCGGGTTCTGTTGCTTTTATCAATACAAGGGGTTGATTAAGGAATAATAAATCAAATGAATACGTTCAGTGCAGATAATAGGTGATATAGTCAGCTTATTTCCCATTAATAATCACTAACCAAGAAAAAACTACATCAAATCGTTTTGGCTCATAAATAGACGTTTGTGAGTTTCTTTTTATTTTTATGTCAATTTTACATAATCAACATCGTCTCTATATGCACCGTTCATTAGAATTGTTACAATATATACATATGGAATCAAATCAGTCGAACTTATATGAAGAGTACAAGGACTTATTTTGCGTTAGAAGTCATGTTGAGTGTGTTTATGAGACTGTCATGACGGGGACTCTGCATTGAAATCAATACTGAATTTAGATATATTAATTATGTAAGATACAAGGAGGAGCATGGAATGGCGAAAGATACATTTTATATAACAACACCTATTTATTACCCGAGTGGTAAATTACACATTGGGCATGCCTATTCAACTGTAGCAGGCGACGTCATTGCGCGCTACAAACGCATGCAAGGCTATGATGTACGTTATTTGACAGGTACAGACGAACATGGCCAAAAAATTCAAGAAAAGGCACATAAAGCTGGCCTTACAGAATTAGAATACCTAGATGACATGATTAAAGGTATTAAAGCGTTATGGGAAAAATTAGAGATTTCAAATGATGACTTTATCAGAACAACTGAAAAACGTCACAAAGAAGTTGTAGAGAAAGTCTTTGAACGTCTATTAGCACAAGGTGATATTTACCTTGGTGAATATGAAGGCTGGTATTCTGTACCGGATGAAACTTACTATACAGAATCTCAACTTGATGATCCAGAATACGATAATGATGGCAATATTATCGGCGGTAAAAGCCCGGATTCTGGACATGAAGTAGAATTAGTTAAAGAAGAAAGTTACTTCTTCAATATTTCTAAATATGCGGATCGCTTATTAGAATTCTATGATGCGAACCCTGAATTCATTCAACCTCCTTCTCGTAAGAACGAAATGATTAACAACTTTATTAAACCAGGATTAACAGACTTGGCTGTCTCACGTACGACATTTGATTGGGGCGTACAAGTACCGTCTAATCCTAAACACGTTGTTTACGTATGGATTGATGCGTTGGTGAACTATATTTCAGCTCTTGGTTATTTATCAGATGATGATAGCCTATTCCAAAAATATTGGCCGGCTGATTTACACTTAATGGCGAAAGAAATTGTGCGCTTCCACTCTATCGTGTGGCCGATTTTATTAATGGCGCTAGACTTACCGCTTCCAAAACGCGTCTTCGCACACGGTTGGATTTTAATGAGAGACGGTAAAATGAGTAAATCTAAAGGTAACGTCGTAGATCCGAACGTATTAATCGATCGTTATGGCTTAGATGCGACACGTTACTACTTAATGCGAGAATTACCATTTGGTTCTGACGGTGTCTTCACACCAGAAGCGTTCGTTGACCGTACAAACTTTGATTTAGCCAATGACTTAGGTAACTTAGTCAACCGTACGATTGCGATGATCAACAAATACTTCGGCGGCGAGTTGCCTGCGTATGAAGGACCAAAACATGACTTAGATGCTGAGATGGAACAATTCGCATTAGATACAGTCAAAGAATACCATCAAAATATGGAAAACTTACAGTTCTCTGTTGCACTTTCAACAGTATGGAAGTTCATCAGCCGTACGAATAAATATATTGATGAAACAACACCATGGATTTTAGCTAAAGATGACAGCCGAAGAGAAATGCTTGGCAACGTGATGGCACACTTAGTGGAAAATATCCGCTTCGCAGCTGTCTTATTACGTCCATTCTTAACACACGCACCACGTGAAATCTTTGCGCAATTACACATCAATAGTCCTGAACTATATGAACTAGACAGCTTAAATTCATATGGTGCATTAACTGAACCGATTACAGTAACTGAAAAACCTAAACCGATTTTCCCTCGTTTAGATACAGAAGCAGAAGTCGCATTTATTAAAGACTCAATGCAAGGTTCAGCACCACAAGCTGAAGAAGCAAAAGAAGAAACAAAAGAGGAAGCACAAGAAGACGCGAAACCTCAAATCACAATTAAAGATTTCGATAAAGTTGAAATCAAAGCTGCAACAGTAATGGATGCAGAAAATGTGAAGAAATCAGATAAACTCTTAAAAATTCAAGTAGATTTAGGCGAAGAACAACGCCAAATCGTTTCAGGTATCGCAAAATTCTATGAACCTGATGATATTATCGGTAAAAAAGTCGCAGTTGTGACGAACTTGAAACCAGCAAAATTAATGGGCCGTAAATCAGAAGGTATGATTCTATCAGCAGAAAAAGACGGTGTCTTAACACTGGTCAGCTTGCCGAATGCGATTCCTAACGGTGCAGTGATTAAATAATTGAACAATCAAGACAAGCGGCTTGCAGCGAATGCTGTTTGAGCCGCTTCTTTGACGCTAAATCATACTTTGAAATGTTTCATAGAAAGAATGGGTATAATCATAGTGTATGAACACTGAGAAAAGCAGTAATGAAAGGAGTACACATCATGTTAATTGATACACATGTACATTTAAACGCAGAACAATATGATGAAGATTTACAAGAAGTCATCG
This sequence comes from Staphylococcus sp. HMSC056G08, assembly GCF_001812305.1. Classification (NCBI taxonomy): domain Bacteria; kingdom Bacillati; phylum Bacillota; class Bacilli; order Caryophanales; family Staphylococcaceae; genus Staphylococcus; species Staphylococcus sp. HMSC056G08. The sequence goes on along the minus strand of NZ_KV808424.1, from coordinate 3,107 downwards.
ACCGTGCAAGAAACGCAGGTGTCGATCGCATGTTTGTCGTTGGATTTGATACACCAACGATTGAACGTGCGATGGAACTTGTGGAACAATATGATTTCTTATATGCGATTATTGGTTGGCATCCAGTGGATGCGATTGATTACACAGAAGAACGTGAACAATGGATTGAAAAATTAGCCGAGCACCCTAAAGTGATCGGCATCGGTGAAATGGGCTTAGACTATCACTGGGATAAATCACCAAAAGATGTTCAAAAAGAAGTGTTCCGTAAACAAATCGCACTCGCAAAACGTGTGAACTTGCCGATTGTCATTCATAATCGTGAAGCGACACAAGATTGTGTGGATATTCTAATGGAGGAACACGCAGAAGAAGTCGGCGGTATTATGCATAGTTTCAGCGGTTCACCTGAAATCGCAGATGTCGTGATTAATAAACTTGGCTTCTATATTTCATTAGGCGGACCTGTCACATTCAAAAATGCGAAACAGCCTAAAGAAGTCGCAAAACATGTGCCATTAGATCGTCTATTAGTAGAAACAGATGCACCTTATTTATCACCGCACCCTTATAGAGGTAAACGTAACGAACCGATGCGCGTGACATTAGTTGCGGAACAAATCGCAGAATTACGCGATATCAGTTACGAAGAAGTCGCAAAACAAACGACTGAAAATGCGGAAAGATTATTTAACTTAAATCAATAATATAAAGAGAAAGCGCCGTTCTACATCAGAAGGGCGCTTTCGTCATGTTTAATCATACATTTATAAGATTGAATTTATACATGTTAAAGAAAGATAAGTCCTGTTCATATTATAACCTTTTCAAGCAAGTTGGATAGATGGTGGCTAATCCATTCAAAGGGCTGATGTCTATGATGCACAACTCCAGAGAGGATACACGATGAGTGATTATGAATGCTTATGGTCTTCTTGACGATGATAGGTTTAATCCTTGTGAGTAGTCAACAAAGGAAATAAAGGCATAAAAAATAACCATCCAACTTTGGTTGAATAGCTATAACATTCGCCATCTCTTTTTAACGGGCCCAGAGTGATAACATGTTAGCGCATGTTGTTTTCCATCTTAATGTAAATAATAAAGATTTCGGCTTTGGACGTCAAAATATATAATTAAACAAGATACGATATAACGTGACGATGTTTTATTTTTCATGCTGACAGATATGGTATAGTATTAAAGTTAACACTGTGAAAGGTGACGAAAGCGATGAAAATAAATGAGTTTATTGTGGTAGAAGGCCGCGATGATACAGAGCGTGTTAAACGTGCAGTAGAGTGCGATACGATAGAAACAAATGGCAGTGCTATTAATGCAGAAACGTTAGATGTGATTCGATATGCGCAAGAAACAAGAGGTGTAATTGTTTTAACAGACCCAGATTTCCCGGGTGATAAAATTCGAAATACGATTCGTGATCATGTACCAGGTGTGAAACATGCGTATATTGACCGTGAACAAGCGAAAAATAAACGTGGTAAAATCGGGGTGGAACATGCCTCGTTTGAAGCCATCAGAGAAGCGTTAATGCATGTATCTTCACCGTTTGAAGAAGGCATGGAATCTATCAGCAAAGCTGTTTTGATTGATTTAGGTTTAATTGTCGGGCCTGATGCGCGTCATAAACGAGAAGTATTAGGGCGTAAATTACATATTGGTCATTCCAACGGCAAACAACTTTTAAAGAAATTAAATGCGTTTGGTTATACAGAAGCAGATGTCAGAGCTGCTTTGAATGAAGATAAAGGAAGTGAAACGTAAGTGATGAAAAAAGATATAGCAACACCGACACGTACGCGTGCCTTGTTAGATAAATATCAATTCGATTTTAAGAAGAGTTTAGGTCAAAACTTCTTAATTGATGTGAATATTATTCATAAAATTATCGAAGCGAGCAACATTGACGAAACAACGGGTGTTATTGAAGTCGGTCCTGGTATGGGGTCTTTAACAGAACAATTAGCGAAACATGCGAAAAAAGTTGTAGCGTTTGAAATTGACCAACGCTTGATTCCTGTTTTAGATGATACTTTGTCAGATTATGACAATGTGACTGTGATTAATGAAGACATTTTAAAAGCAAATGTGGTAGATGCAGTGCAAACACATTTTTCAGACTGCGATAAGATTATGGTCGTTGCGAACTTACCGTATTATATAACGACACCTATTTTATTGAACTTGATGTCTCAGTCTTTACCGATTGATGGCTATGTGGTGATGATGCAGAAAGAAGTTGGAGAACGTTTAAATGCGGCTGTCGGCACAAAAGCTTATGGTTCATTATCGATTGTGGCGCAGTATTATACTGAAACATCTAAAGTACTGACTGTGCCTAAAACAGTCTTTATGCCACCTCCGAATGTAGATTCGATTGTGGTTAAACTGATGAAACGTACTGAACCGATTGTCTCTGTAGACGATGAAGATCGCTTCTTTAAAATGACAAAAGCAGCATTCAGCCAACGTCGAAAAACCATCGCAAATAATTATCAAAGCTTATTTTTCGATGGTAAAAAACTGAAAGACAAGATTAAAACTTGGCTAGATGAGAGTGGAATTGATCCAAGACGTCGTGGAGAAACATTATCTATTAAAGAATTTGCGAATTTGTACACTAACTTGAAAAATTTCCCGGAATTAGAGTTTTAAAATATTGACATGCTGCCCGTCGATTGTTAAAATTTAAATTTTATTTGACTGAATCGCTATAAATGTGTTATAATACAATTTGTAGCGAGGTGGAGCAATATGCCAAAATCAATTTGGGAAATCAAAAATGCACTTGAGTGTCATTTAGGAAACCGTATTGTACTTAAAGCAAATGGTGGTCGTAAAAAAACAATCGAACGTTGCGGCGTGTTATCAGAAACATATCCAGCGGTATTCGTTGTTGAATTAGACCAAGATAAACACAACTTTGAACGTGTATCTTATACATACACTGATGTGTTGACAGAAAACGTCCAAGTTTCGTTTGTGGATGAAAATCACCAGGATGCAGTTGCACACTAGAATATCATAACATTGAAGCTATATGCTTCGTATAAAAAAGGGCTCTCTGTCAAATAGGACTGGTGAGC
>NZ_KV808423.1:0-442 GCF_001812305.1 Staphylococcus sp. HMSC056G08 | reverse complement strand
GAATCTTCCAGTAGCGCTTGTACTTGTTGTATAGAGGTCTTTCAGTTGTTCTGAAACTATTCATAACTGTTACTCGAGTCATGTTCAAGGCTCTATTTAAAGACTGAACAATATGGAAACGATCTATTAGAATTTTGGCATTAGGAAAAACTTCTCTGATCAAAGCCATATAAGGTTCGTACATATCGATAGACACTGTTTTCACACGTTTTCTTTCAGAAAGAGGATAACGATAGAAATAGTTTTTCAAAGCAAATAACCTACGGTCAGGCACAATATCAATAATACGGTGTGTTACTGCGTCTGCATAAATAAAACTCATTTTACCGACAACATTTTTAACACTTTTGAACTCATCCATCATCAAGTGTTCCGGTAAATATTTAAACGGTGTTTGAGCTATTTGAGAAGCAGCTTTATTAATTATTCGAGTAACTGTGGA
>NZ_KV808422.1:0-26297 GCF_001812305.1 Staphylococcus sp. HMSC056G08 | reverse complement strand
TTTGCTCACCAGTCCTATTTGACAGAGAGCCATTATTATTTACCTGAGTAGTACTCAACGATAAGTTGTTCGTTGATTTCAGCTGGTAATTCGCTACGTTCTGGAATACGTACGAAAGTACCTGATAATTTTTCTTCGTCGAATTCTAAGTATTCTGGTACGAAGTTGTTGATTTCAACTGATTCAAGGATGATGTCTAGTTTTTGAGATTTTTCTCTAACTGAGATCACTTGACCTGGTTTTAAAGTGTATGATGGGATATCAACGCGACCACCATCTACTTCGATGTGTCCGTGGTTTACTAATTGACGTGCTTGACGACGTGTACGTGCTAAACCTAAAGCATATACAACTGCGTCTAAACGACGAGCAAGTAAACGCATGAAGTTTTCACCGTGAACACCAGATTGTTTACCAGCGATATCGAATGTGTTACGGAATTGTCTTTCAGTGATTCCGTATAAGTAACGTAATTTTTGTTTTTCACGTAATTGAATCGCATATTCTGATAATTTTTTTCTTTGGTTTGGACCATGTTGACCTGGTGCGTAAGGGCGTTTTTCTAACTCTTTACCAGTACCGCTTAAAGAGATACCTAAACGACGAGATTTTTTCCAGTTTGAACCTGTAAATCGAGCCATGTTAAGACTCCTCCTTTTGTTTTTTGTAGTTGTTATGAAAAAACAAAGAAGAGTATTGTATGCTTAATAGGATATATTGTTTTGTGTGTCCTCGCCTCATAGCTCCGGTTACACGGCACGTCCGCGTTGGGAACAACATAGAGCCTATTAATATACAATTGCTACTTTCGTTATTTCACACAAAGAGTATTGTACCATTATGACGAATAAAGTCAAGGGTTTATCTATATTTCCATGCAAAACAATTATTTCACTGTTCGTGCAATTTGTTCTTCAAGAATTTTCATTAATGAGACTAGGCCTTCTTCATCAGTTTGAGTAAAGCGTCCTGTGATCGGTGCATCAATATCTAATAAACCGATGACTTCACCGTCGCGATGCAATGGAATGACAATTTCTGATCGGCTACGTGCATCACATGCGATGTGACCAGGGAATTGGTGAACATCTTCTACACGTTGAACGATATCTTTTTCAACAGATGTTCCGCAAACACCACTGCCGACTTGAATAGGTGTACAAGCAGGTTTGCCTTGGAAGGGCCCTAAAATGAGTTGTCCTGCTTCCATTAAATAAAAACCAATCCAATTTATATTATCTAAGTTTTCGTTTAAAAGGGCAGAAGTGTTACTTAGCAAAGTGATTAAATATTTTTCATCTGCATTTAAACCTTTCATTTGTTGTGCAATTGATTGGTAGTTTGTCGTCGTTTGTTTCATAAATAATGACCTCTTTTCTGTCTAGCATTTTCCATATTATAGTATGGACATCTATAAGACTTCAATTTAAGGTGCTTAATCAGCAATTTGTATAAAGAAAATTAATATTTTATTTTAATGAGGCAAGAAATTACGCTATAATGAGAAGTGATTAAATAGGAGGAGAAAACAATGGCACTGTATATCATCTTAGCAATTATAATTATTGCACTTATAATTGTCGGTATCATGTTCTATCTCCGTTCTTCAAAACGTCAAGTGGTCGAAAAAACCGAAGAGCGCAAGATAGAGGTTGAGAAACTAACATTAGACGATCGTCTGAGAGAGTTGGACGATTTAACCCTTGAGGGTGAAACACAACTAGAATATGACCGCTTAAAGCGCGAATCATTAAAAAATACTAATGATAATTTAAGTCCGGTTGAAGAGAAAATTCATAATGCGGAAGAAAACTTTGATAAATTCAAATTTGCTGCAGCACAAGCTGAGTTAGACGATGCAAACGCATTAATGGATCGTTATGAAAGTCAACATGCAAAATTAACTGAAGAAGTTGAAAACATTTTAGCTTTGCATAAAGAAAGTGACCGCTTATTTGAAGAAAGCAAAGTTGCATACCGTGAAATGAAACGTGATGTTTTAGCAAACCGTCATCAATTCGGTGAAGCGGCAGCACCATTAGAAAAAGAAATTGAGTTATTCGAACCAGAGCTTGTTAAGTATACTGAGTTAAAAGAAGAGGGGAACTACAAACAAGCTTATGAGCATATTAAAACGCTCAATGAAGACATCAATTACTTACAAAAAGATATGCAAGAAATTCCGGAATTAATCCGAGAAGCGCAAAAAGAACTTCCAGGTCAATTCCAAGACTTGAAATATGGTTGCAGAGACTTGAAAGTTGAAGGCTACGATTTAGACCATGTTAAAGTCGACAGTAACTTACAATCAATGAAAACAGAGTTGAGCTTTGTTGAGCCGATGATCAGTCGCTTAGAACTTGAAGAAGCAAACGACAAATTAAACGCTATCAATGATCAACTTGATGAAATGTATGATTTAATCGAGCATGAAGTGAAATCGAAAAATAAAGTAGATGAAACGAAAGAAGTTATCACAAATGACTTGTTCCGTGCGAAAGATACAAATTATACATTACAAACGGAAATTGAATATGTACGTGAAAATTACTATATCAATGAGACAGACATTCAAAATGTACGTCAATTTGAAAATGAAATTCAAAACTTGATCTCAGTTTATGATGAAATTTTAAGAGAAATGTCAAAATCGACAGTACGTTACAGTGAAGTTCAAGACAATTTAGCGTATATCGAAGATCACGTTAAAGTGATTAATGAAAAACAAGAAAAACTTCAAAACCATTTAATTCAATTACGTGAAGATGAAGCTGAAGCAGAAGATAACTTGTTACGTGTGCAAAGTAAGAAAGAAGAAATTTATCGTAAGTTATTAGCTTCTAACTTAACAAGTGTTCCAGAACGCTTCATTATTATGAAAAACGAAATTGACCATGAAGTGCGTGAAATCAACAGTCAGTTTGATGAACGTCCAATCCATGTGAAGCATTTGAAAGATAAAGTTACAAAAGTTGTCTTACAAATGAATAATTTCGAAAATGAAGCAATGGATGTTTTAGTCAATGCAGTTCTTGCTGAAAAATTAATCCAGTATGGTAACCGTTATCGTAAAGATGACAGCAGCATTGATAAGAGCTTGAATGAAGCAGAACGTCTATTTAAAAATAATAGATACAAACGTGCGATTGAAATTGCAGAACAAGCTTTAGATTCAGTAGATCCAGGGATTTCACAACGTATTGAAGATGAAGTTGTTTCACAAAGTCAAATTTAGTACTTTATACAAGAAGGCGAGAGCAGTATTTTGTTCTCGCCTTCTTTTTGCTTATTGAGAATTCATTGATTTGTGGTAAAATATTAAAATTGGAACAAAAGACTCAAAAAGATAGAATTCATTAAGTGGAAGTGACGAAAAGTGATTTATTTAGATAATGCAGCGACTACAAAACCTGCACAAGATGTGTTAGACACCTTTGTTAAAGTCAACCAAGATTTATATTTTAATCCGAATAGTCCACACCAAGCAGGTTTGCAAGCTGAACAATTGTTGAAACAAGCGAAGTTACAAATCAACCAAATTCTGAACTTAGAAGATAGATACGATATTATTTTTACAAGTGGTGCGACAGAATCCAATAATATGGCATTAAAAGGTGCTGCTTATAACCGAAAACCTTATGCTGATGAAATTATTGTTTCTGTTTTAGAACATCCATCAGTGTTAGAAGTGATGCGTCACTTAGAAGAAGAAGGGTTTAAATTACGTTATGTGAATGTGACAAAAGCAGGCACCATTGATTTAGAACACTTAAAATCATTGATGAATCCGAATGTTGGTCTTGTCACATGTATGCACGTTAATAATATTACTGGCCAAATTCAACCGATTGAAGCGATTGCGGAAATACTTGAAGCGTATCCAAAAGCACATTTTCATGTGGATGCTGTGCAAGCTATTGGAAAAACTCCTTTACACTTTAATGGTGTAGACAGTGTTAGTTTTAGCGGTCATAAGTTTAATGGCTTAAAAGGACAGGGATTATTATTAGTACGTAATATTCATAACCTTGAACCTGTGATTCATGGCGGTGGCCAAGAATATGGTTTAAGAAGCGGAACAGTTAATTTACCGGTAGATATTGCGATTGTTAAAGCGTTGAAACATGCTGTAAGCGAACAAGAACAACTGAATTCAAGATTGACTGAATGGAATGAAGACTTACGAAACTTCTTTGAAGCGTATCCAGGGGTACATGTGAATTCACCACATCAAAGTGCACCACATATTCTAAATGTTGGCTTTGATGGCGTGAAAGGGGAAGTATTAGTCAATGCTTTCTCAAAACAAGGTATCATGTTATCTACAACAAGTGCATGTTCATCAAAACATAGTCGTTTAAATGAAGTGTTACTAGCGATGGGGATCAGTGAATCAAGAATTGAAGGTAGTATTCGTATTTCTATGGGTGCAATAACGACTGAATCAGACATTGAAGGATTTAAAGAAGCGTTTAAAATTGTTTATGAAGAAATGAAGGAGTTGTTAAAGAAATGATCTATGATCATATTTTAGTGCGTTATGGTGAACTAACGCTTAAAGGTGCGAACCGAAAAATGTTTGTGAACCGTTTACGTTCAAATGTCAAACAGGCTTTAATGCCACTTCAAGGCTACCATGTTAAAGCAAACCGAGACAGAATGTATATTGAAGTCACACCTGAAGCGGATATCGAAGAAATTATGCGTCGTATTAGCCAAGTATTTGGTGTGAAGTCCATCAGTCCTGTGATGAAGCTTGAAAAAGATTTAGAAGTAGTGAAAAAACAAGCAAGTGAATTTGCGAAAGCCTATGCAGACGGAGATTCATTCAAAATCGATGTGAAACGTGCGGACAAGCAATTTCCATATGATACGTATCAATTACAACGTATGCTTGGCGGGGCAGTGTTAGAAAACAATGAACAAGTCCATGTAAATGTTAAACAACCAGATCATGTCATTAAAACAGAAGTACGCTTAGATGCAATTTATATTTATGACCGTGTGATTGATGGCGTTGGCGGATTACCAGTTGGTACAGGCGGTAAAACATTATTAATGTTGTCAGGCGGTATTGATTCACCAGTAGCAGGTATGGAAATCATGCGTCGTGGTGTAACAGTAGAAGCCATTCATTTCCATAGTCCGCCATTTACAAGTGAAAAAGCTAAAGAAAAAGTCATTGAACTAACGCGTATCTTAGCTGAACGTGTAGGGCCAATCAAATTGCACATCGTTCCATTTACAGAAGTTCAAAAACAAATTCATAAAGTAGTCCATGAACGCTATACTATGACATCTACAAGAAGAATGATGATGCGCATTGCTGATAAAGTAGTACATCAAATTGGCACAGATGCGATTGTTAATGGTGAAAATTTAGGACAAGTTGCCAGCCAAACACTTAAAAGTATGTATGCGATTAACCATGTTACTTCAACGCCAGTCTTACGTCCATTATTAACTTTAGATAAAGAAGAAATTGTCATTAAAGCAAAACAATATGGTACGTTTGAAACATCAATTCAACCATTTGAAGATTGCTGTACAATTTTCACTCCTAAAAACCCGGTTACAGAACCTGATTTTGAAAAAGTAGAACGCTATGAAAGTGTATTTGACTTTAGTGAAATGATTGATCGTGCTGTAGAAGGTATTGAAACTATTGAAGTCACTAAAAACTATCAAAGTCAAAAAGACAAAACAACAGAAGCGTTAATGGAAGATTTATTCTAAGTAATATGTGAGTAAAAAGGGGTAAACATCGTGGAATGGGATTTGACACTGATATTAATCATAATTGTATTTGGATTTTTAGCTGCGTTTATTGATGCAGTAGTTGGTGGCGGTGGTTTAATATCTACACCGGCTCTACTCGCCATAGGTCTCCCGCCAGCAACTGCACTTGGAACAAATAAACTAGCAAGTTCATTTGGTTCTTTAACCAGTGCGATTAAGTTTATACGTTCCGGCAAGGTCGATTTGAAAATTGTAGGCAAGCTCTTCCCATTTGTCTTTTTAGCGGCAGTGGGCGGTGCGAGCTTGGCTTCCTTTTTACCAGCTTCAGTCTTAAAGCCGCTTGTCATAATCATCTTAACGATTGTGATGATTTATACACTCGTGCGTAAAGATTGGGGCAGTATACGAACATATCAAAAGCTTTCAACTAAAAAAGCGATTCTCTTTACAAGTGTATTATTACTCATCGGTTTTTATGACGGCTTTTTAGGTGGAGGCACAGGCTCGTTCATGTTGTTCACTTTACTGATAGTCGGATTTGATTTCTTAAGTGCTGCTGGTAACGCGAAGGTCCTTAATTTCGCTTCAAATATCGGTGCATTATTGCTATTTATGTTGCTAGGCAAAGTTGATTACGGGATCGGTTTGATTATGGCTTTCAGTATGATTGTCGGTTCCTATGCAGGTGCGCAATTTGCACTGAGACAAGGTGTCGGTTATGTCAGAGTATTGTTTGTCATCGTAACGAGTGCATTAATTCTTAAAAATATCTATGATTATATGCAGCAATGGTTTAATTAAAGTAAACTGCGTCTTAAACTGTACGCAGTTTACTTTTTGTTTATGACGATAAATCTTTCAATTCAAGGCATCTTCTACATGAAAAATAGTAAATAGTTCATTCAATCGAAGGATAAATATTGGAGTTGACGTGTTGATATCGGTATAATGGGGTAAAGAAAAAGTACTAACAAAATCTCAGGAGGTTGTTTATTAATATGGTACAAATTACATTCGGCGGAGATCCCGTTTCATTAGTAGGTAATGCAGTAGAAGAAGGGCAAGAAGCACCAGACTTCACAGTAGTAAACAATGATTTAGAAGAAGTTACACTTGCAGATTACGAAGGCAAGAAAAAACTAATCAGTGCAGTACCATCTATTGATACAGGGGTTTGTGATAAACAAACACGTAAATTCAACGAAGAAGCAGCATCAGAAGAAGGTGGCGTAGTGCTTACTATTTCTGAAGACTTACCGTTCGCTCAAAAAAGATGGTGTGCAGCAAGCGGTTTAGACAATGTTATTTTATTAAGTGACTACCAAAAACATTCATTTGGTAAAAACTTTGGCGTATTAATGGACGACTTACAATTATTAGCGCGTTCAGTATTCGTATTAGATAAAAATAACAAAGTTGTTTATAAAGAAATCGTGAATGAAGGAACAGACTTCCCTGATTTCGAATCTGCATTAAAAGCATATAGAGAATTAGACTAAAGTAAAGCAAGTATTTAAAGTAATTTTAAGTTAATAAATTTAGACCAGACTGCTCATAATTAGTGTAAGGATTTTAGATTCATTGATTATGAGCAGTCTTTTTAGGAAGGATTTTAAAATGGCTGAAGAACAAACAATTATGGAACGTTTGTTTCATGAATTAGATACTAAAACAAAAGAACTCAATAAAGAAAATGGTCAAAGTTTTATTGAAAACTTAGGGCTTGCGATGGAACAGATTTATCGTAATGACCGTGACTTATTAGAACAAGCAACACTAGCAGACCGACGTAAAGCTTTCCAATTTGCATATTTAAGCTTGTTGCAAGAACAAGATATTCAGGCAAATCACCAAATTACTCCTGACTCGATCGGCTTGATTCTTGGATTCTTAGTACAACAGTTTACACAAGATAAAAAAGAACTGAACATTGTTGATTTAACCAGCGGCAGTGGTCATTTAAGTGCAACTGTGCATGAAGTGTTAACAGAGCAGACATTAATGCATCATCTTGTTGAAGTGGATCCAGTGTTATCTCGTGTCAGTGTACATCTAGCGAATTTCTTGGAAATTCCTTTTGATGTTTACCCACAAGATGCGATATTGCCTTTACCGTTTGAAGAAGCGGATGTCGTGATTGGAGATTTGCCTGTAGGTTATTATCCAGTAGATGATCGCAGTCATGAAATGAAATTGGGATTTGAAGAAGGACATAGTTATGCGCATTTCTTATTAATTGAACGAGCAATTGAAGCGTTAAGAGGTGCAGGTTTTGCATTTTTAATTGTGCCTAGCAATATTTTTGAAGGTGAACATGTAAAACAGCTCGAAAAATTCATTGCAACAGATACAGAAATGCAAGCATTCTTGAACTTACCGAAAACTTTGTTCAAAACTGAGCAATCTCGCAAATCAATCCTGATTTTACAGAAAAAAGAACGCGAGGTAACGCATGCTGTTGAAGTGTTGTTGGCCAATATACCAGATTTTAAATCTCCGCAACAGTTTCAAGGATTTTTAAAAGAATTGTCAGAATGGCTGCAACAAAATCATCACAAAAAATAAACTGTAATAATCTTGAAATTGAACTGTATTAATGGTTAAATAGATATGGTAAAAGAAAATGTAAATATTGGAGGCATAGTTTTATGTCAAAATTAGTGTTAGCAATTAACACAGGTAGTTCATCACTGAAATTCCAACTTATAGAAATGCCTGAAGAAAAATTAATAAGTAAAGGTTTAATTGAGCGTATCGGCCTTAAAGGCTCAAAAATCACAGTAGAATTTAATGGTCAAAAGTATACTGATGAAAAAGAAATCAGCGACCACGTAAAAGCTGTTGATTTAATGTTGGATAGCTTGATTAACCACGGTATTATTCGTGACATCAATGACATTGATGGTACAGGACACCGTGTTGTTCATGGTGGGGAATTATTCCCTGAATCTGCGTTAGTTACAGACGAGGTAGAGAAACAAATTGAATCATTGACAGAATTAGCACCACTTCACAATCCAGCAAACTTAATGGGTATTCGTGCATTCCGAAAATTATTGCCGAATATTCCACATGTTGCAGTGTTTGATACATCATTCCATCAAACAATGCCAGAACAAGCATATTTATACAGCTTGCCATTCCATTACTATAAAGACTATGGCATCCGTAAATATGGTTTCCACGGTACAAGCCATAAATATGTATCACAACGTGCTGCTGAAATTTTAAATCGTCCAATTGAAGAATTACGTATTATTTCTTGTCACATCGGTAACGGTGCTTCTATTGCAGCAATCGATGGCGGCGAATCAGTAGATACTTCAATGGGCTTCACACCATTAGCAGGTGTTACAATGGGTACACGCTCTGGTGATATTGACCCAGCATTAATTCCATATATTATGGAAAAAACAGGTAAAAACGCTGAAGAAGTGTTAGATATCCTAAATAAAGAATCAGGTTTATTAGGTATCTCAGGTACTTCAAGTGACTTACGCGACTTAGAACAAGATGCAGATGAAGGCAAAACACGTGCACAATTAGCACTAGATGTATTTGCTTCACGTATCCACAAATATATTGGTTCTTATACAGCGAAAATGCACGGTGTAGATGTTATTGTCTTCACTGCAGGTGTCGGAGAAAACTCTGACGAAGTGCGCGGCCGTGTATTAGAAGGTTTAGAATTCATGGGTGTTTATTGGGATCCTAAGAAAAACGAACAAATTCATGGTTCAGAAGGATTTATCAACTACCCACATTCACCAGTTAAAGTATTAGTTATTCCAACAAACGAAGAAGTTATGATTGCACGTGATGCAGTTAAATTCGGTAGTTTATAATTGATAAAATTCATCCAGTTAATAGGGGAGATAACCTTATTAACTGGATTTTTTATGCGTAATGATAATTTTTAAAGTAATAAAAAAACCGATCAGTTATTAACTGACCGGTTAAACACTCATAGTAAAAGCAAATTAATTATCTTGCTTGATATTGTTTACGCAATTCTTCAGTTGCTACTTGAGGTTCGAAATCTTCAGGCATTTCTTCTGTACGAACTACTAGAACATCACAAGGTGAATGACGAACAATAGCTTCTGAAACAGATCCTACGATAAAGCGTTCTACCGCATTCAAACCAGAAGTACCGCAAATAACTAAGTCTGCTTTGACTTCTTGTGCGATTTTTTTAGGAATGATTGCTTTAGGTGAACCAAATTCAAGGAGTGTTTCAACGTCTTCCACGCCTTCTTTTTGGGCAAAATCTTTATAACCTCTAAGTAATTCTTCAGCGAATTGTTTAGATTTTTCAGTGAACTGAACATCATAAACTTCGTATGAAGTATATGTTCTAGAGTCAATAACATTAGTGATGATAAGTTTAGCGTTGTTACGTTTCGCTACTTCCACCGCTTTATTGAATGCCCATTCAGCTTCTTGTGATCCATCTACTGCGATTAAAATATTTTTATAAGTTAACATCGTATATGACCTCCTTCTTCTATTCACTTATATTTTACCACATTGACAGAATATTAGAAATAAAAGTAGCGATTGAATTTTTATAATTGATTGAATTTTATGAACATCTTATCTTTCATGATAACTTAATCTTATCATCCTTTTCCAACCGTAATGATTGCGCTTTCAGCATATAAGCGTTAGGATAAGGATGGGAGGTGTACGGAATGAAAATAGGTATTCCAAAAGAGATAAAAAATAATGAAAACAGAGTAGGTTTATCACCAAGCGGTGTTCATGCTTTAGTTGAAGCAGGGCACACAGTTAAAGTAGAGAGCAGCGCAGGTGAAGGTTCATTCTTTACAGATGAGGATTATAAAGACGCAGGTGCAACAATTGTTGATGGACCTGGCGAAGCTTGGGATGTTGAAATGGTTATCAAGGTTAAAGAACCAATTGAACCAGAATACAAATATTTCAAGAAAGATTTAATCTTATTCACTTATCTACACTTAGCAAACGACGAAACATTAACAAAAGAACTTGTTGATAATGAAGTCGTTGCGATTGCATACGAAACGGTGCAATTACCAGATAGATCATTACCATTATTAACGCCAATGAGTGAAGTTGCAGGTAGAATGGCGACACAAATCGGTGCGCAATTCTTGCAAAAATTCTATGGCGGTATGGGCGTATTGCTAGGAGGAATTCCTGGTGTACCTAAAGGTAAAGTCACAATTATCGGTGGCGGCCAAGCAGGTACAAACGCAGCGAAAATCGCTTTAGGCTTAGGTGCCGACGTAACAATCTTAGACGTTAATCCAAAACGTTTACAAGAACTTGATGATTTATTCGGCGGACGTGTGCATACAGTTATGTCTAACCCGCTTAATATCGAACAAAATGTTACGCAAAGTGATTTAGTTGTCGGTGCGGTATTAATTCCAGGCGCTAAAGCACCAAAACTTGTAACTGAACAAATGGTTAAAGACATGAAAGACGGTGCTGTATTGGTAGATATCGCTATCGACCAAGGTGGTATCTTCGAAACATCTGACCACGTTACAACGCATGATGATCCAACTTATGTTAAACATGGTGTGGTTCACTATGCAGTAGCAAATATGCCAGGTGCGGTACCACGTACTTCTACAATTGGTTTAAACAATGCGACATTACCTTATGCGCTACAAATCGCAAACAAAGGTTATTTACAAGCATTGAAAGATAACCAACCATTATCTTTAGGATTGAATGTGTACGACGGTAAAGTTACAAATGAAGGTGTAGCTAACACGTTTGATCTTCCGTATACACCAGTAGATCAAGCATTAAATTAATTATTAATTTAATGGGATGTAAGGAGCGTATAAAGCTCTGAAAACATCAAAAATGACGCCATCTCATTGCTGTTTGGGGTATGGACAGCGATGGGGTGGCGTCTTTCTATACATAGAAATTTTTCAGCTCATAAAAAAGGTGGAGTATTCGTACTCCACCTTAAATTATTAATCTCATTATTTATCATAATGTGTTAAGACTTCATTTCCATCTTCTGTGACTAAGATGTCGTCTTCGATACGGACACCCACTTCACCAGGAACATAAACACCAGGTTCAACTGTGACAACCATACCTGGAACAAATTGATTTGTGTTGAATCCAGCAACATCTTGATATTCATGTTCTTCTAAGCCTAAACCGTGGCCAAGACGGTGTACGAAGTATTCACCATAACCAGCATCAGCAATAATACCGCGTGCTTTTCTGTCTACGTCACCAATAACTACGCCCGGTTTAATCATGTCAATTGCAGCTTTTTTAGCTTCTAATACAACATTATAAACAGATTGTGCTTTTTCGCTTGGGTTACCGAAAGCTACTGTTCGTGTCATATCTGAGCAATAGTTTTCATAAATAACACCTAAGTCGAATAAGACATATTCATCTTTTTGAAGTTGGCGATCACCAGGAATACCATGTGGTGAAGCAGCATGGTCACCAAATAAGACCATTGTATCGAAACTCATTGCGCTGACACCGTATTTTGTTTGAATTTCATACTCAATATGACGTACTACTTGTTTTTCTGTTACGCCTTCTTCTAAGAAATCTACACCGATTTCAATACATTTATCAGCAAGTCTTGCAGCTTCTTTAATTTTGTCAATTTCCTCAGGAGTTTTGACATTACGTAAATCTTTGATTGTTTGGTCAATTGAACCGAATGTTTCAACACCAAATCCTTCAATTAATTCTTTTTGACGTTTTAATGTCAGATGATCTTCTTCCACAAGAATTTTATCAAAGTTGTAATCTACAAGCTTAAATGGATCTTCACCATCAGCATTACCGACAACTTTACCAGTGAACGGAGAGGCTTTAACCTCTTCTACTTCTAATTTAGGGACAAATAAAACTTCTTCACCCTCAGCAGTAATTAGCAAGGCTAATAAACGTTCGTGGGGATCGCTTAAGTAGCCAGAAAAGTAGAATACGTTAAGCGGTGTCGTAATCCAAGCAGCCCCTGCATCTTGATTACGTATTTCATTAACAATTTCTTCTGTTTTCAAAATTCTTCAACCTCCATTCGTATGATTAACTTTATTTTAAGTCAAAGCGGTTCAGAATTCAAAAGGCAATGGTGTCATTTAGACTAAAGTGGGGTAAATGTTATACTAGAGTTAAGATTGAAGCATAAGGGGGCTTTTTAAAATGGAATTATCATTTCATGGACAATCAACAATCTATTTTGAAGCAAACGGCAAGAAAGTCATCGTAGATCCATTTATTACTGGTAATGATTTATCAGATTTAAATGCAGAAGATTTAGAGGTAGATTATATTATTTTAACGCATGGTCACGCAGACCACTTCGGTGATACTGTGAAAATTGCGCAAAAAAATAATGCGACAGTTGTCGGCCTTGCGGAAGTTGCAGATTATTTATCAACTGCACAAGGTGTAGAAAATGTACACCCAATGAATATCGGAGGTAAATGGGAATTTGACTTTGGAACAGTTAAGTATGTACAAGCGTTCCATAGTTCAAGTATCACAAATGAAAACGGTATTCCAGTTTATTTAGGTTCTTCAACTGGTTTGATTTTAGAAATTGAAGGCAAAACGATTTATCACTGCGGTGACACTGGCTTATTCAGTGATATGAAATTAATCGCAGATCGTCATCCAGTGGATGTATGCTTCGTACCAATCGGTGATAACTTCACAATGGGTATTGAAGATGCCAGCTACGCGATCAACGAGTTTATCAAACCGAAAATCACTGTACCTGTGCATTACAACACATTCCCATATATTGAACAAGATCCTGAAGAATTCAAGAAATTGGTTAAAGAAGGCGAAGTACAAATCTTAAAACCAGGTGAAGCTGTAGAATTTTAATAACACAGATAATAAAAATGCTTGTACAACTCAATGTACAAGCATTTTTCATTATTTTACAATCAATACTGGGATATGAGCACGTTTTGCGACTTTATGGCTGACGCTGCCTAGCACAAATTTCTTTTGCTCTTGTGCTTTACGGTTACTTACTACTAAAATGTCATAATCACCACTGTTCGCAAACTTAACAAGTTCTTCTTTTGGATTACCGCGTACAATGATTTCATCGTATTCGATACCGTATTCATCAAGAATATCACGTGTTGGTTGTAATTCT
The DNA here is from genome assembly GCF_001812305.1 of Staphylococcus sp. HMSC056G08. Classification (NCBI taxonomy): domain Bacteria; kingdom Bacillati; phylum Bacillota; class Bacilli; order Caryophanales; family Staphylococcaceae; genus Staphylococcus; species Staphylococcus sp. HMSC056G08. Next base: position 12,403 of record NZ_KV808422.1, on the reverse strand, counting down.
TGACTACGCGCTTTTGTTAAATCGTTTAAATGTGTGCCGCCCTTAATAGATGCTTGTGCATCTTGTTCAGTGATCGCATTTAATAATGTGACAATTGTGCCTTCACCAGACAATTTTCTGATATTAGCTAATGCTTTTTTGTTTTCTAAATCAGTATCAACGCCGAGTAAAATATTTTTATACATTCTCAATCCCTCCTTAATACATATTCTAATAAAAATGTGTCAACTTTTCCAATTAAATTTATTGTCAACTTAACAAACCGTATTTAAATTACAAAATGTCAACTATTGAGTTAGGTACTCCACCTATAACATGTTAAAATTCAAGAGAGATTAACTTCGATTTTTAGACTGAATCAAGTTATAATTAATAAGAAGAGTAAGCAGAGAATGAGGGAAGTAAGTAATGACAAAACATGAACAGATTCTTGCACACATTGAATCACTCGCTGTGGGTCAGAAAATATCTGTCCGTAAAATAGCAAAAGATTTAGAGGTATCTGAAGGAACAGCTTACCGTGCAATTAAAGATGCTGAACAACTTGGACTCGTCGCTACCATAGATCGAGTCGGAACTGTGAGAATAGAAAAGAAAACTAGAGAAGAAATCGAACATTTAACGTTTGGTGAAATTGTTAAAATTATTGATGGTCAGGTACTTGCAGGTCGTAACGGTCTTCATAACACGCTGACTAAGTTTGCTATTGGTGCCATGAAATTAGAAAATGTGGTTAAATATCTGACTAAAAATACTTTGTTGATTGTCGGTAATAGGACGGATGTACAATTAGAAGCATTGAGACATGGCAGTGCAGTGTTGATCACAGGTGGTTTTAGTACAACACCTGAAATTAAACGTTATGCAGATCAACATGATTTGCCTATCTTATCGTCTAATTACGATTCATATTTAGTTGCGAATATGATTAACCGTGCGATGTATAATCAGATCATTCGTAAAGAAATTTTAATTGTTGAAGATATTGTTAAACCTGTCACTGAAGAGACTGTATTGAAAGAAACAATGAAAGTTGCAGATGTCAAAAGTCGTTCACAAGAGACAGGACATTCAAGATTTCCAGTTGTCGATGATGACTTTAAATTGGTCGGGATTGTGACAAGTAAAGATATTATTGCAAAAGATTCAGAAGAATATCTTTATAAAGTAATGACTAAACCGGTGTTAAATGTGCAAGTGTCTACAACTGTTGCGACATGTGCGCATATGATGATATGGGAAGGTATTGAATTGCTGCCGGTCACGACAATCAATAAGAAATTACTTGGCGTAGTATCACGTGAAGATGTTCTGCGTGCTATGCAATTATTAGGACGTCAACCGCAAGTAGGGGAAACTATCAATGATCAAGTCGGCAAGTACATTTCAATTAATAAAGATAAAATTACTGTAGATGTTGCACCCCAACTGACAAGCCAATACGGGACGTTAAGTAAAGGTGCTTTTGTCGCAATTATTGAAGAAACGATTCGCTATAAAATGCGTCAAATAAAAAAACAAGAAGTTATGATTGAAAGTTTAAGTATTATTTATATGAAGACAGTTTCTATTGAAACAGAACTTGAAATTAATTATGACATGTTAGATGTTGGGAGACACTTTGCTAAAATTGAGGTCAGCATGCGTGAAGGACAACAAGATGTAGCTAAAGCATTGATTATTTGTCAAATGCTAGAAAGCTGATGTACTGCATCAACAGATAATGAAGGAGTAATGATATGAATACATTTAATGAAATTATGAACCGAATTGAACAAGAAGATACAATTATTATCCATAGACATGTGCGACCCGATCCAGATGCCTATGGTTCTCAATTAGGTTTAAAATCTTATTTACAATTAAAATTTCCAGATAAAAATATCTATGCTGTAGGTGAAAGTGAGCCTTCTTTAGATTTTATGGGAACATTTGATGCAGTAAGTGATGATACTTACAAAGAAGCATTAGTCATCGTATGTGATACAGCTAATGCGCCTCGTATTGATGATCAACGTTTTGCTAATGGTAAAGGTTTAATCAAAATTGATCACCATCCTGCATTAGATCAATATGGCGAGTTAAATTATGTGAACACTGAAGCTTCATCAACAAGTGAAATCATCTTTGATATCATTGCGCATTTTAATGATACATCCATCATTGATGCAGAAACAGCACGCTTACTGTATTTAGGTATCGTTGGCGATACAGGTCGTTTCTTATTCAGCAATACAAGTGCGCATACAATGGAAGTTGGGGCACAACTTTTAAAATATCCATTTGACCACACTGCAGAATTGAATAAAATGGCTGAAAAAGACCCTAAACTTATGCCATTCCAAGGCTATGTGCTACAAAACTTTGAAATGAATGACAACGGCTTTGCGAAAGTTCAAATTACACAAGATGTTTTAAAACAATTTGATATTAAACCGAACGAAGCTTCTCAATTTGTAAATACAATTGCTGATTTACGCGGTTTAAAAATTTGGGTCTTTGCAGTTGATGAAGGCGAAGATATTCGTTGTCGTCTGCGTTCTAAAAAAGTTGTTATCAATGACGTCGCACAACAATTTGGAGGCGGCGGACACCCGAATGCATCTGGTGTTACAGTTTATAGTTGGGAAGAATTTGATCGTTTAGCAGAAGCCTTAAATCAAAAATTAATCGACTAACTGCACAATATTAAAAAGGGAGGGACAAAATTATGAAGGCACATCTAAATATCCACACTGCGTATGATTTGCTAGAATCTAGTCTACGTGTTTCTGACATTGTTGAAAAAGCAGTCGCAGAAGGCTATCAATCGTTGGCACTGACTGATAGAAATGTCTTGTATGCTGTCCCTCAATTTTATGATGCATGCAGACAAGCAGACATCAAACCCATTATCGGTATGACTGTAGATTTAAGTGATGGCTTAACAGAGTTAGAAACAGTATTATTAGCTAAAAATAATCAAGGATTAAAATCGTTATATCAACTTTCTTCAGCAATTAAAATACAAGATAAACGTACGATTTCTACAGAATGGCTAAAACATTATCAAAATGATTTAGTCATTATTTTTAAGCGTATCAATGCTGAACAAATGAATTTAGCGGAAATGTTTAGTGAACACGCAGATGTATTCACGGATCATTTAAGCAGCGGTGTAGCAGAACAATTAGATTTAAATCAAGTGTGGATGCAAGAAGCGAAATATCTTGATGAAGCAGATGCTGAAACTGTCAGTGTATTGCAAGCAATTAAAAATAATAAAGCGTTAGACTTGGTAAATACAGGTAGCGAACAGCATGCCCATTTATATAGCCAAGCTGATATAGATAGCTTGAGTTTATCTCAAGACATTATTGATAATACAAATGACCTTGCTGATCAATGTAATATTACGATTGAATATCATCAATCACTGTTACCACAGTATGATACACCTGAAGGTACTTCATCTAAAGAATACTTATACCAATTATTAGATAATGCTATTAAACGTATGAACTTAGATACTCCTCAGTATAGAAAACGTTTAGATTATGAGTTCGATGTCATTACGAAAATGGGGTACGAAGATTATTTCCTAATTGTAAGCGATCTGATTCATTACGCGAAAACACAAGATGTCATGGTCGGTCCAGGTCGTGGTTCATCTGCAGGTTCTCTAATCAGTTACTTGTTGAATATCACAACGATTGACCCATTAAAATATAACTTATTATTTGAGCGATTTTTAAATCCCGAACGTGTCACAATGCCAGATATTGATATCGACTTTGAAGATACAAAACGTGAACGTGTGATTGAATATGTACAACAAAAATATGGAGATTACCATGTTTCAGGTATTGTGACATTCGGACATTTACAAGCGAAAGCAGTCGCAAGAGATGTAGGACGTATTATGGGGTTTGAAGAAAAAACACTCAGTGAAATTTCACATTTAATTCCGTCTAAATTAGGTATAACTTTAAATGAAGCTTATGACACACAAGCATTTAAAGACTTTGTGCATCGCAATCATAGGCATGAAATGTGGTTCAAACTCAGTAGGAAATTAGAAGGATTGCCGAGACATACATCAACGCATGCGGCAGGCATTATTATTAACGAACGCCCATTATATCAATATGTACCATTATTAATGGGAGATACGGGTCTATTAACACAGTGGACAATGACTGAAGACGAACGACTTGGTTTGTTGAAAATCGACTTTTTAGGTCTGAGAAATTTATCCATCATTCACCAAATCATCAATCAAGTAAAGAAAGATTTAAATATCGATATTGATATAGAATCTATTCCTTTTGATGATGAGAAAGTATTTAAAATGTTGTCATTAGGGGAAACAACTGGATTATTCCAATTAGAATCAGACGGTGTCAGAGATGCGTTAAGACGTTTACAGCCGCAACATTTTGAGGACATTGTCGCAATGACTTCTTTATATCGCCCAGGTCCAATGGAAGAAATACCGACATATATTGCTAGACGTCATGACCCATCTAAAGTGGCCTATCTCCATCCTGATTTAGAACCGATATTAAAATCCACATACGGTGTTATTATTTATCAAGAACAAATCATGCAGATTGCAAGTAAGTTCGCTGGGTTCAGTTATGGAGAAGCGGATATTTTACGTCGAGCAATGAGTAAAAAGAATCGGGCTGTGTTGGAAAATGAACGTCAACACTTTGTAGAAGGTGCCAGTCGAAATGGCTACTCAGAACAATTAAGTAAACAAATCTTTGATTTAATTCTTAAATTCGCAGATTATGGTTTCCCACGTGCTCATGCGGTGAGTTATTCTAAAGTCGCCTATACGATGGCGTATTTAAAAGTACATTATACTAATTATTTTTATGCCAATATTTTAACGAATGTGATTGGCAGTGAGAAAAAGACTGAACAGATGATTGCTGAAGCTAAAACGATGAACTTAAAGATTTTACCTCCAGACATCAACGAAAGTCATTGGTATTATAAAGCAGCTGAACAAGGTATTTATTTATCTTTAGGTACCATCAAAGGTGTCGGTTATCAAAGTGTTAAAGCCATTGTAGATGAGCGTTATCAAAATGGTCGATATAAAGATTTCTTTGATTTTACACGCCGTTTATCTGGGCGTGTTAAAACACGTAAGTTATTAGAAGCGCTCATATTAGTGGGAGCATTTGATCAATTCGGTGAAACACGTGCAACCTTATTAGGAACATTAGATGAGGTTTTAGATTCATCAAGTCAAGTCGAACAAGATGCTTTGATTTTTGACTTTGTGACACCGAAATTAGAGTACCAACAAAAAGAAGAGTTGCCTGATTTAGCATTAAGTAACTTTGAAAAAGAATACTTAGGATTTTATATTACAAAACATCCAATGGAAAAATTGTTTGATTCAAAACAGTTTTTAGGCATTTATAAATTAAACAATGCGAACAATCATCAACCTGTACTTGTACAAATGGACACACTGAGACGTATTCGTACAAAAAAAGGGCAACCGATGGCTTTTGCGACTTTAAATGATGGTGAGCACACGTTAGATGGTGTTATTTTCCCTGATACTTTTCAACGTTATGAAACACTTCTATTAGAAGAAAAACCGTTTATTGTAAAAGGGAAATTCGAAAATAGAAATCAAAAGCATCAATTAATTATTAATGAAATACAAGATTTAGATGCATATGAAAAAACGATATTTGAAAAAGCAACACGTATTATACTCAGAAAAATTAATGTTGATGATTTAGAATTTGATACTGAACCATCTGAAACACATCAACAACTTCCAATATATTTTTATGATGAACAGTCAAACCAAATGCGGCAAGTTGGAAGAATTGAACGTGATGTTGACACGATTGAAAGATTGGTTGAACAAATTGATCCTGAAAATATTCGCTTAATGTAATAGAAGTCTGTGACAATGGATTGCATTAGTTACAGACTTTTAAAACTTTTAAGCAATTCATTGACAAAATTAAGGAAATTAATAATTTAACCCATGAGAATCAGTGAAACAGTGACATCTGTGTTATAATCAGTACATAAAATTCAGAGTAGTACTAAAACCAAAAGTTTATTGTAAATTTTCGGTAAAAATAATAAAACAACTCAGTAATAGATTGAACATAATATGCGTGAATTTATTTCGATATTAAGATACAGAACAAAGGAGCGATTGGTTTGTCATTAAGAGACGATGCTTTAGAAATGCATAAAAGAAATCAAGGTAAATTTGATGTTACACCCAAAGTAAAAGTTACAAATAAAGAAGAATTAAGTTTAGCTTATTCTCCTGGTGTTGCAGAACCATGTAAAGAGATTTATGAGGATCCTCGTAAAGTCTATGATTATACATCTAAAGGCAATACTGTAGCTGTAGTAACAGATGGCACTGCAGTATTAGGATTAGGTAATATTGGTCCTGAAGCAAGTATTCCTGTAATGGAAGGTAAAGCAGTTCTATTCAAAAGCTTTGCTGGGGTAAGTGGTGTACCAATAGCTTTGAATACAACAGATACAGAAGAAATTATCAAAACAGTTAAATTATTAGAACCTAATTACGGCGGTATCAACTTAGAAGATATTTCTGCGCCGCGCTGTTTTGAAATTGAAAACCGATTAAAAAAAGAAACTAAAATTCCAGTCTTTCATGATGATCAGCATGGGACAGCAATCGTGACAATGGCTGGATTGATTAATGCTTTAAGAATTACAGATAAATCGCTATCAGATATCAAAGTGGTATTGAATGGTGCAGGCGCTGCAGGTATTGCGATTGTGAAATTATTATATTCATACGGTGTGCGCAATATGATTATGTGTGATTCTAAAGGTGCTATTTATAAAGGACGCCCGCATGGCATGAATGAAACCAAAGAATTTGTGGCAGAATGGACGAACAAGGATAAACAAGAAGGTAAGTTAGCTGATGTTATCCAAGGTGCTGATGTCTTTATCGGTGTTTCTGTTGCTAATGCATTATCTCAAGATATGGTAAAATCAATGAATAAAGACAGTATCATTTTTGCGATGGCAAATCCTAATCCAGAAATTAATCCAGATGACGCAAAAGCGGCTGGAGCAAGAGTAATTGGAACAGGCCGTTCAGATTATCCGAACCAAATTAATAACGTGTTAGCATTCCCAGGCATCTTCAGAGGGGCTTTAGATGTACGTGCAACACATATTAATGAGAAAATGAAACAAGCTGCTGTACAAGCTATCGCTAATTTAATTGGGCCGGATGAGTTGTCACCGGAATACTGTATTCCAGCACCATTTGATAAACGTGTAGCACCATCGGTTGCACGCAATGTAGCGAAAGCAGCTATGGAATCTGGAGTTGCTAGGGTTGAAGTTGACCCAGATGAAATATACAATAAAACGATGAGATTAACTGATATTAAATAGATTATTTTTACAATGTACTGTTATGTCTTTAAATTAACATAATAGTGATGTGGAGGTTGACCAATGTTTAAAGATTTTTTCAATCGAGGCAGTAAAAAGAAAAAATATGTAACTGTCCAAGATTCAAAACAGAATGACGTTCCATCAGGTATCATGACTAAATGTCCAAAATGTAAAAAAATCATGTATACAAAAGAACTATCTGAAAACCTCAATGTGTGTTTTAATTGCGATCATCACTTATCTTTGACTGCATATAAACGAATTGAAGCAATTTCAGATGAAGGAACATTTAAAGAGTTTGATAAAGGAATGACATCTGCCAATCCTTTAGACTTTCCTGGTTACGAAGAAAAAATTCAAAAAGATCAAAGCAAAACAGATTTGAATGAAGCGGTAGTAACTGGAACAGCCGAATTAGATGGTACAAAATACGGCGTTGCAGTTATGGATTCACGTTTCAGAATGGGGAGTATGGGTTCTGTTGTCGGTGAGAAAATCTGCCGTATTATAGATTATTGTACAGAACAACGTTTGCCGTTTATCCTTTTCTCTGCAAGTGGCGGTGCCAGAATGCAAGAAGGTATTATTTCATTAATGCAAATGGGTAAAACAAGCGTATCATTGAAACGTCATTCTGATGCTGGTTTATTATATATTTCTTATATTACACATCCTACAACAGGTGGTGTTTCTGCCAGCTTTGCATCAGTTGGTGATATCAACTTGTCAGAACCGCGTGCTTTAATCGGTTTTGCAGGTCGTCGTGTTATTGAACAAACAATTAATGAAAAATTACCGGATGATTTCCAAACAGCGGAATTCTTATTAGAACACGGCCAATTAGATAAAGTAGTTCACCGTAAGGATATGCGTGCTACTTTAAGTCAATTATTGAAAATGCATACAGGACAAGAGGTGAAAAAAGATGCTTGATTTTGAAAAGCCGTTATTTGATATTAAAAATAAAATAGATGCTTTGAAAGAATCACAAGAGAAAAATGATGTAGATTTGCAAGAAGAAATTGATATGTTAGAGGCTTCTCTAGAGCGTGAAACTGAAAAAATATACAAGCATCTTAAACCTTGGGACCGTGTTCAATTAGCTAGAATGCAAGAACGACCTACAACTTTAGATTATATTCCATACATCTTTGATGATTTCATGGAATTACATGGGGATAGAAATTTCAGAGATGATCCAGCAATGATAGGCGGCATTGGATATTTAAATGGTCAGCCAGTCACTGTAGTTGGTCAACAACGTGGTAAAGATACAAAAGATAATATTTACCGTAATTTCGGAATGGCTCATCCAGAAGGGTACCGTAAAGCGTTACGTTTAATGAAACAAGCTGAGAAGTTCAACAGACCTATCTTTACATTTATTGATACTAAAGGCGCATACCCTGGTAAATCTGCTGAAGAACGTGGTCAAAGTGAGTCTATTGCTAAAAACTTAATAGAAATGTCTAGCTTGAAAGTGCCTGTCATCACTTTAGTTATTGGTGAAGGCGGAAGCGGTGGTGCTTTAGGTATTGGTATTGCAAATAGAGTATTAATGCTTGAAAACAGTACGTATTCAGTGATTTCACCAGAAGGTGCAGCAGCGTTGTTATGGAAAGATAGCAACCTTTCAAAAATTGCTGCTGAAACAATGAAAATCACAGCACCTGATTTAAAAGAATTAGGTGTGATTGATGAAGTTATTACAGAACCACTTGGCGGCGCACATAAAGATATTGAACAACAAGCGCGCAGTATTAAACATGCGTTTGTTTCTCATTTAGATGCGTTGAAAAAATTAGATGGTCCAGCGTTAGCTGACGATCGTTTTGATAAATTCCGTCAAATGGGTGAATATAAAGAACAATAAGGGAAAAGGATTCTATACTTCTTTTTTAGGGAAGAGTGTAGAATCCTTTTCATTTTGTATTTGAGAATTAATCCGGTTATGATGGTTAAAAATAGCAGAAATTGAAAAAATTAGACTGTAAAAATATGTCTATCGTATCCATATTAAATAAAAAGTGTGGCTATATTTCGAAAATAGAAATATAAAACGTTTACATTATGGATTGCATGGTATTTTTATGGATAACCACGCTATTTTATGGTATTTTTAATGTAAATCATACAAGTTAGGAAGGTCAGTTGTCATGAAAAAAATTGCAGTTTTGACAAGTGGTGGAGACGCTCCGGGAATGAACGCTGCTGTTCGAGCAGTTGTGCGTACTGCCATTTATAATGGGATTGAAGTTTACGGTGTGTACCAAGGCTACCTCGGATTGATAAATGATGATCTTAAAAAGCTTGAACTAGGATCAGTGGGAGATACAATTCAAAGAGGAGGTACATTCCTTTACTCTGCACGTTGCCCAGAATTCAAGGACAAAGAAGTACGTGCCAAAGCAATTGAAAACTTAAGAAGTCATGGTATTGATGGATTAGTTGTAATCGGCGGTGACGGAAGTTATCGTGGTGCTCAACGTATCAGTGAAGAATGCCCTGAAATTCAAACTATCGGTATTCCGGGAACAATCGATAATGATATTCCAGGTACAGACTTCACAATTGGTTTTGACACAGCACTCAATACAATTATTGATTCTGTCGATAAAATCAGAGACACTGCTTCAAGTCACGCGAGAACATTTATTATTGAAGTTATGGGCCGCGATTGTGGTGATCTTGCATTGTGGGCTGGTTTAGCTGTCGGTGCAGAAACAATCCTCGTTCCAGAAGTAAAAACAGATATCAAAGATATCGCAGAAAAAATAGAAGCCGGTATTAAAAGAGGTAAAAAACATTCTATCGTTATGGTAGCTGAAGGTGTTATGTCAGGACAAGATTGTGCAGAAGAATTAGCAAAATACATCCATGTAGATGGACGTGTATCTGTACTCGGTCATATCCAACGTGGTGGTAGCCCAACTGGACAAGACAGAGTGTTGGCATCAAGACTTGGCGGTCATGCCGTAGAATTATTAATTGAAGGTAAAACAGCATTGGGAGTTGGCATTAAACAAAATGAATTAACTCAAACACCATTTGATGATATCTTCAGTAATAAAGGTAGTAAGTTTAATTTTGATATGTATGAGTTAGCACAAGAATTATCAATTTAATGATAGATTTAGTGAAATTTTTAGGAGGCTTTTATAATGAGAAAAACTAAAATCGTTTGTACGATTGGACCTGCATCAGAATCTGAAGAAATGTTAGAAAAATTAATGAACGCTGGCATGAACGTTGCCCGTTTGAACTTCTCACACGGTGATCACGCTGAACACAAAGTTCGTATTGACCGCATCAGAGAAGTTGCACAACGTTTAGACAAAACTATTGCAATCATGCTTGATACAAAAGGACCTGAAATCAGAACACACAACATGAAAGACGGTGTGATTTTCTTAGAAAAAGGTAAAGAAGTTATCGTAAGCATGGAAGAAGTTTTAGGTACAGCTGAGAAATTTTCTGTAACATATGCAGATTTAATCAACGACATTGAAATTGGTTCTTATATTCTATTAGATGATGGTTTAGTAGAATTAGAAGTTAAAGAAATCAATAAAGATAAAGGCGAAGTTTTATGTGAAGTCCTCAACTCAGGTGAAATTAAAAATAAAAAAGGTGTTAACTTACCAAACGTTAAAGTTAACTTACCTGGTATTACTGATAAAGATGCTGATGATATCCGCTTCGGTATCGATCAAAACATCGACTTAATCGCAGCAAGCTTTGTACGTCGTCCAAGTGACGTATTAGATATCCGTAAAATTTTAGAAGAAGAACGTAATACTAACATTCAAATTCTTCCTAAAATCGAAAACCAAGAAGGTATCGACAACATTAAAGAAATCCTTGAAGTTTCTGATGGTTTAATGGTAGCTCGTGGTGACATGGGTGTTGAAATTCCACCTGAAAATGTACCTGTAATCCAAAAAGACCTTATCAGACAATGTAACAAATTAGGTAAACCAGTTATCACAGCAACTCAAATGTTAGACTCTATGCAACGTAACCCACGTGCAACAAGAGCCGAAGCAAGTGACGTAGCTAACGCTATCTATGATGGTACAGATGCAGTTATGTTATCTGGTGAAACTGCTGCAGGTTTATATCCTGAAGAAGCTGTTAAAGCAATGAGAAACATTGCAGTTGCAGCTGAAGCCGCTCAAAACTACAAAAAATTATTAAATGACCGTACTAAATTAGAAGAAACTAACTTAGTAAATGCAATTGGTGTTTCTGTAGCACATACTGCCCTTAACTTAAAAGTTAAAGCAATCGTTGCTGCAACTGAAAGTGGTTCAACTGCAAGAACTATCTCTAAATTCCGTCCACATTCAGACATTATCGCTGTAACACCAAACCCAGAAACAGCTCGTCAATTAGCATTAGTATGGGGCGTATTCCCGGTTGTTAAAAAAGGACGCAAAACTACTGACGCATTACTTAACAATGCAGTAGCAACAGCAATCGAAACTGGCCGCGTTCAAAATGGTGATTTATTAATCATCACTGCTGGTGTTCCAACTGGTGAAAAAGGTACAACTAACATGATGAAATTACACCTAGTTGGTGACGAACTTGTTAAAGGTCAAGGTGTTGGACGTAATTCAGTAGTAGGTAACGCAGTAGTTGTAAATGAAGCTTCTGAATTAGAAGGCAGAGATCTTTCAAACTCTGTAATCGTTACTCATTCTACAGATGAAACATTCGTACCTTATGTAGAACAAGCTGCTGGTTTAGTTGCTGAAGAAGCTGGTATCACATCACCAGGTGCGATCATCGGTTTAGAACAAGGTATCCCAACAATCGTTGGTGCTAAAAACGCAACTAAATTGATCGCTGATGATGTTACAATCACAGTTGATGCAAACACAGGCCGTGTATATGACGGTTATGCAAACGTACTTTAATCATCTCTAAAGTATCAATATTAAACTTTAAAGGCTCTATACTATTTAGGACTGGTGATAAT
>NZ_KV808421.1:0-14618 GCF_001812305.1 Staphylococcus sp. HMSC056G08 | reverse complement strand
GTGATTATCACCAGTCCTAAATAGTATAGAGCCCAATAAAATAGGTTGATCATATGAGCGATATCAAAATAAAATCAATGTTTTGGTATCGCTTTCATTATTGCAAAATAAAGGTTTTACATAAAATTTTATCATCTATTTTTGTAATATTACCATAAAAGTAAGAATACTTAAAAATTAATGATGAATATGTTCGACAATAAATGTATATTTCGATATGATGAATGATGTAAAAGGTTTTAAAAACAGTTGAAGCAGGTCTCTATTTACTGCATTTATCTAAACGTATTTTTAAAGCGTTGAGGGCATAAAAGTACGTGGTAAATAAAGTGAACGGATGGTTGCTGAGACTGTAATTCAATTACTAAATAAGGGGCTGAATGAATTGAGTCATTTATCAGATTTGGATATCGCGAATCAAGCTACATTACAACCAATTAAAGACATTGCAGAAAAGATTGGTATTTCGGAAGATGCTTTAGAACCATATGGTCACTATAAAGCTAAAATTGACATTAACCAATTAAAAGACAATGGGGACAAAGGGAAAGTTGTTCTTGTTACTGCAATGAGTCCAACACCAGCTGGTGAAGGTAAATCAACTGTAACTGTTGGTTTAGCAGATGCCTTCCATGAATTAGGAGATAATGTCATTATGGCATTACGTGAGCCAGCATTAGGTCCAGTATTCGGTATTAAAGGTGGCGCAACTGGCGGCGGTTACGCACAAGTATTACCAATGGAAGATATCAACTTACACTTCAACGGTGACTTCCATACGATTACAACAGCAAACAACGCGTTATCAGCATTTATTGATAACCACATCCATCAAGGTAATGCGTTAGGCATTGACCAACGTCGTATCGAATGGAAACGTGTGTTAGACATGAACGACCGTGCGTTAAGACAAGTTGTAGTAGGTCTTGGTGGACCAACACAAGGTGTTCCGCGTGAAGATGGATTCAACATCACAGTAGCATCTGAAATTATGGCGATTCTTTGCCTAAGCACTGGCTTGAAAGACTTAAAAGAAAGTATCGCTAACATTACAGTTGCATATACACGTGATCGCAAACCAGTTACGGTTGCTGATTTAGAAGTTGAAGGTGCAATTGCGATGATTCTTAAAGACGCAATCAAACCTAACTTAGTGCAATCAATCGAAGGTACACCAGCATTAATTCACGGTGGGCCATTCGCAAATATTGCACATGGTTGTAACTCAATTCTTGCAACTGAAACAGCACGTAAACTAGCTGATGTTGTGGTGACTGAAGCTGGATTCGGTTCAGACTTAGGTGCTGAAAAATTCATGAACATCAAATCACGTAAAGCAGGATTCGAACCAAGTGCTGCTGTAGTTGTTGCGACAATCCGTGCATTGAAAATGCATGGCGGCGTAGCAAAAGATGACTTGAAAGAAGAAAATGTTCAAGCAGTTAAAGACGGTTTAGAAAACTTAGCACGTCATATCAAAAACATCCGTTCATTCGGTGTAGAACCAGTCGTAGCATTAAATGCATTCGTAGCAGATACAGATGCTGAAACTAAAGTAGTTGAAGACTGGGCAAAAGAAAACAATGTACGTATTGCCTTAACTGAAGTTTGGGAAAAAGGCGGCAAAGGCGGCATTGAATTAGCTGAACAAGTGAAAGAAGTATTAAATGAAAAACATGATTTCAAAAATACTTATGAACTTGATGAACCAATTGAACAAAAAATCGAAAAAATTGTTAAAAACATCTATGGCGGTAAAAAAGTAACATTTACAAGCAAAGCACAAAAACAATTGAAACAAATTAAAGATAACGGTTGGGATAATTACCCAGTATGTATGGCTAAAACACAATATTCATTCTCAGATGATAAAGATTTATTAGGTGCGCCTGATGATTTCGAAATCACAATCAGAGAATTACAAGCTAAAACAGGTGCTGGCTTTATCGTTGCTTTAACAGGTGCGATTATGACAATGCCTGGCTTACCTAAGAAACCAGCTGCATTAAATATGGACGTTACAGAAGACGGCCATGCGAAAGGTTTATTCTAATTTAAGCTATAACTAAAACAGGCCCTGAAGTGTGAGTATATTACTCATGACTTCAGGGTCTTTTTGTCATTAAATGTGCTTCTATATTATATTTTTCTGCTTTTTCATACGTAGATTCAGAAATCAATCCTTCTACTCTCATACGCCATAGTACATAATGTTGGCGCTGTAAGCCGATTTCGAGTTCATCTTTAGGTTTAAGTGTGCCGTCTGCTTCATAAGGTGTGTAATAATAAGGACTTTGAACTAATCCGACAAGATAAGCCGCTTCCGGCAAATTCACATCACTTGGCGGTTTCCCGAATAAACTAAATGAAGCGGATCCAATACCTGTAATGTTGTCGCCATTATAATCACGTCCAAAAGGAACGATGTTCAAATACGTATATAAGATTTCTTCTTTAGTCATAATCCGTTCAAGTTTGAGTGCCAGTACAATTTCATTTGCTTTACGGTTATAGGTCTTATCATTATTCAACACCTGATTCTTAATCACTTGTTGGGTAATGGTACTGCCGCCTGAAGAGACCTCTGTTTCAAATATATCTTGATAAATAGCTCTCAGTAATGCCTTAGGTAAGATTCCATCATGTTTATAATACAGTGAATCTTCAGAAGCAATTAAAGCTTTAGGTATTAAAGCATTCACGCTTTTCGGTCCAACTAACAATGGGTTTTGTGATTCATCATATTGTGATAAGAAATCCTTTTTAGCATAATTGACTTGTTCATCACCAGGTACATTCAGTACTGCCTCACGTAATTCTGTATCTGTAATATTTTCTGACTGTGCTGTCATACTCATAAAGAAACCGACTAATAAACCGGTTGCTAAACTCAAAGTCAGCAAAATAATGATGAACAGCCAAACAAAAGAATATTTAATCCGCTTATACCATAGTTCAAAGATACGAAGCGGGGTAGAAGCTAAGGGTTCATTAAGTTTGAATGGTTTCATGTTTCGCCTCCGTTAATTAAACATAGTATAGCATAATTGAATTCAAGTTGACTTTTAAAAAACAGTTGATTATAATGAAAACAAATTAATATGTTTTGGATAAGGAAAAGTAACTCATTTGATTGTTCTCAGAGAACTGGTGGATGCTGCGAACCAGTAACAACAAATCAGTGAATACACCTGTTGCCTTAATAAAAAGTATCCAACGTTTGACTTAATGAACGTATCATTAATGAAAGTAACCTTTTTAAGTATGGTGGTACCGTGCAATAGATGCGCCCTTACAGAATTTTTCTGTAAGGGTTTTTTATTTTCCAAATTTCTAAAACACAGCAAACACAAAATATGAGGAGGAATATGATATGACAAATGAATTATTACAAGATTTAGAGTGGCGTGGCCTAGTTTATCAACAAACAGATGCTGAAGGTTTAAAAGCATTATTAGATAAAGAGCAAGTGACATTATACTGTGGTGTGGACCCAACTGCTGACAGTATGCATATCGGTCATTTATTACCATTATTAACTTTACGTCGTTTCCAAGAATACGGTCATAAACCGATTGTATTAATCGGCGGCGGTACAGGTATGATTGGAGACCCATCAGGCAGAACGGACGAACGTGTTTTACAAACAGAATCACAAGTTGAAGATAACGTACGTGGTATCGGTGCACAAATGGATAAAATCTTTAATTTCTCTGGTGAAGGTGCAGCACAACTTGTTAACAATAAAGATTGGTTAAGCCAAATTTCATTAATTGATTTCTTACGTGATTACGGTAAACATGTAGGCGTGAATTACATGTTAGGTAAAGACTCAGTACAATCACGTTTAGAAAAAGGTATTTCTTACACTGAATTCACATACATGATTTTACAAGCAATTGATTTCGGTCATTTAAACCGTGAATTTAACTGTAAAGTTCAAATCGGCGGCTCTGACCAATGGGGTAATATCACAAGTGGTATCGAATTAATGCGCCGTATGTACGGTCAAACAGAAGCGTTTGGTTTCACAATTCCATTAGTTACAAAAGCGGATGGTAAGAAATTCGGTAAATCCGAATCAGGTACAGTTTGGTTAGATGCTGAAAAAACAAGCCCATACGAACTTTACCAATTCTGGATCAATACATCTGACGAAGATGTTATCAAGTTCTTAAAATACTTTACGTTCTTAGATAAAGCAGAAATTGAACAATTAGAAGCATCTAAAAATGAAGCACCTCATAAACGTGAAGCGCAAAAAGCACTTGCTGAAAATGTTGTAAGCTTTATTCATGGTCAAGCTGCCTTAGATGATGCGATTCGTATTTCAGAAGCATTATTCAGCGGTAATTTAAAAGCTTTAAGCAGTCAAGAATTACGTGAAGGCTTTAAAGATGTACCACAAGCTGCAGTCGGCCATGATACAACAAATATTGTTGATTTCATTGTAGAAGCGGGTATTTCTTCTTCTAAACGCCAAGCACGTGAAGATGTATCAAACAGTGCGATTTACATTAATGGTGAACGTCAACAAGATTTAAAATATGAAATTACTGACGAAGATAAAATTGATAATGAATTTACAATAGTACGTCGCGGTAAAAAGAAATACTTCATGGTGAAATACCAATAATATTATTATTTCGGAAATGAATATAAACAAATAAAACGCTTGAAGAGGAATGTCCTGCTTCAAGCGTTTTAATATGTGTTCAAACGATTATTTTTTACCTAGACGTACATCTAAATCTTGTTTCTTGCCATCACGGATAACTTTAACTTTCAATGTATCGTCCGGCTTTTTATTTTCATATAAGTAAGATCTTAAATCACTATCATCTTTAATTGCTTTACCATCTGCTTCGATGATAATGTCTCCTTCTTTAAGTTCGCTGCTGCCTGAAGCTTTCGCCACATAGACACCATCATTACGATCGGTATCTAATTCACGTTTATAACGTTCAGGAATGTCGCTCATGTTGATTGTACCGATACCAATAGAAGGGCGTTCGACTTTACCATGTTTTACAAGTTGTTCGATTGTAATTTTCACTTCATTACTTGGAATCGCAAATCCGATACCTTCAACTTGTGCCATTGAAATTTTCATAGAGTTGATGCCGACAAGATCGCCATCTAAATTGACTAAAGCACCGCCTGAGTTACCAGGGTTGATTGCTGCATCGGTTTGTAGCACTGACACTTTATTATTACCGGCAGATGTTTGTGTTTCAATCGTACGTTCATTTGCAGAAATGATACCTGATGTCACAGTATTCGCAAATTCTAATCCTAATGGGTTACCAATCGCAAAAACGCTGTCTCCTGTTTTAACTTTTGATGAGTTTGCGAATTGGATAGCTTTAGTACCCGGTGCATTTTCGATTTTTAATACCGCGATATCAGTTAATGCATCTTTGCCGACTAATTTAGCATCGACTTTTTTTGTATCATGTAATTGAACTTTGATTTCACTTGCACCATCCACCACATGATTGTTAGTAACGATATACGCACTGTCACCGGATTTTTGATAAATTACACCAGAACCGATACCCGCTTCTTGTGATTTACCAGCAGAGCCATTGAAGAAATCTTCTAAGCTTTGTGCTTTCTGCATATTGATTACACCAACAATAGAAGGTGAGACATCATTGATCATTTGATTAACAGATTTATACTTTGAACTTTTACCGTCTAAGACATTGCCGCCTTTACTATTTGAGGCTTCTTGTACAGTCGCACCGTCATTTGATGAATTCATCAATTTTGTGGCACCGAAGACAATTAAAGCGCCGACGATTCCCGAAAGTAAAGCGATGAGAATCACACGTAACCATGGGAACGAACGCTTAGGCGGTTGATGATTTTCGTTATAGTATTCAGTCATTGAATTCCTCCCAATATGTTTCTTTTTATTATTATCATATGTTTAGTACATAATTTCTACTATTTTGCTATGACAAACTTTATAAGATGATGACAGAATCAATAGAAGCTTGAAATAGGCTTGTTGCCAAGGGGCGGAAGTGATAGAATTTGTATAGTTAAATAAACAATTTAGTAGGTGACAGAATGTATAAATTTATCAGCAGTATTTTATATTGGATTATTGTCAAACTAAGTAAATCGCTTAAAGTTTATGGACAAGAAAATGTACCGCAACTAAATCGTTATGTGGTCACTTGCAACCATGAAAGTTATAACGAAGTGATTATGCTTGGTATGGCGCTTTACCCAAATCAAATCCATTATATGGCTAAGAAAGAGTTGTTTTATAACCCGGCTTTCGGCAACTTCTTAAAATCATTAAATGCTTTTCCAGTGGATCGTGAAAATCCGGGACCAAGTACTATTAAAACACCTGTGAATTTATTGAAGAAAAATAAAACAATCGGTATGTTCCCAGCAGGACATCGTACTTCTGAAGAAACACCATTAAAACGTGGTGCAGCTACGATTGCTATGATGGCAAAAGTACCTATTGTACCTGCAGCTTATGAAGGTCCAGATAAAATTATTGGTCTAGTAACAGGCAAAGCTAAAATTATCTTTGGTGAACCGATTGATACGAACGCTTTACCAGACCATTTAAAAAAACGTCATGAAAAAGTGGACTATATTACACAAGAATTAACTAAACGTACAAGAGCCTTACAACAAGAATTAAAACAGTTACCTAAATAATAACATGACATCAAAGTCAGATGATGGTAGAGAACGCAGCTCCTTCACCGCATCTGACTTTATTTTTATGTGTTTTCAATCATTTTATATAGAGAGAGAAGGATGAACAATGTATAACTTTTTACAACGTCTTGGACGCTCATTAATGCTTCTCGTTGCCGTCTTGCCAGCAGCAGCCATTATTATTGGTATTGGAAATTTATTAAAGGCTTTAGAGGTTACACCGACTTTAGCTGAATTTATTTTCCAAAGCGGTATCGCAGTTTTAGAACAACTCGGCTTACTTTTCGCGATTGGTGTGGCACTAGGTATGGCCAAAAAGAACGATGGTTCTGTGGCACTTGCGGCAGTTGTTGGTTACTTTGTTGTGACGTCAGTATTAAAAACAGAAACTTTAGCAAAAATTTTAAGTGTAAAAGAAGATAGCTTAAACATCGGTTTTACCGCTATGAATAACCAAAATGTATTTATCGGCTTAATTATCGGTTTAATTGCGGCATTTTGTTACAACAAATTCAGTGGGACCGAATTACCGACTGCTTTGTCATTCTTTAGTGGTAAGCGTTTAGTACCTATTATGACAGCATTCTTATCGGTTATTTTGACGATTATTTTATTATTTGTATGGCCATTCGTGTATAGTGGTATTATTTCATTTGGTAAATGGATTATGGATTTCGGCGCATTCGGTGCATTCCTGTACGGATTTTTCAACCGTTTATTAATTCCAACTGGATTACACCACGCATTAAATTCAGTATTCTGGTTTGATTTAGCAGGTATTAATGATATTGCGAAATTCCAAACAGGAGAAGGTGCGGTTAAAGGTATCACAGGCAGATATATGGCTGGATTCTTCCCAGTGATGATGTTTGGTGTGCCAGCAGCTGCTCTTGCTATGTATCAAACAGCAGATTCTAAACAAAAGAAACGTGTTGCTGGTTTAATGCTCGCTGGTTCGATTTCAGCTTTCTTTGTAGGTGTAACTGAACCGATCGAATTCGCATTTATGTTTGCAGCTCCAGTATTATTTGTAATTCATGCATTGTTAACAGGTTTATCTTTATTCATCGCTGCACTTTTCCATTGGACTGCAGGTTTCTCATTTAGTGCAGGACTGATTGACTTCTTATTATCATTAATCAATCCAGTTTCTAATCATCCATGGATGTTGATGGTACAGGGTGTTGTCTTCTTTGTAATTTATTATGTAGTGTTCAGAGTGGCTATTTCAGTCTTTAATTTAAATACTCCTGGTCGTGGAGATGAAAAGATTGCTGACCCTGTGGATGAAGAAGGTGTTTCAAGTGAGACGGGCAAAGGTGGCAAATATAGCGCAATGTCTACACAAATTATTTCTGGATTAGGTGGTAAAGAAAATATTACTTCATTAACGAACTGTGCTACACGTTTACGTTTAGAAGTGGCAAATATTGATCAAATCGATAAAGCGCAAATTAAACAATCCGGTGCTGCGGGTGTAACAACAAGCGGCCAACATAATGTTCAAGTCATTATCGGTACACAGGTTCAACAAGTCGCAGATGAAGTAGAAAGACAATTAGAATCAGAATAAAGTCATAAGAACGGAGACGCTTTAAGAAGAGTTGTCTCCGTTCTATTGCTTATTTATGTATAACTTTGTATAATATTAATTATTCTGAATTTTCCGAAGTAGGTGGAGAAATGAAAGCAGTATTATTTGATGTTGATGGTGTATTTTTAAGTGAAGAAAGATGTTTTGATGTTTCAGCATTAACGGTATACGAAATGCTGATGAGTCAGCACTTTTTAAAATTAATGCCGACTGTGACATTTAATTCTATTAATGACAGCGAAATCAACTTGATTCGCCAAGTTGTTTTTGATCAAGATAACATTTTAAATGCGATGAAATCTCGTGGTTTGAACTCCAACTGGGATATGTTGTTTATTGTGTTATCCATTCATTTGATAGATTTACTCAAAACGTTATCGAAAGAGGACAGGGAAGCCTTTTTAACAGCACATCCTTTTACAGATGTGACCATTCAAGAAGTAGGAGACTTGGTCGGTCGTCAACAAGTCGACTTTATGAAGCCGCTTCACTTTATCGAAAACGCAGAATCAGGTAAAACAAAAATTTACCGTGATTTACGCAACTATGCGGCAGAGCAACTTGATACAAATCATACTGAGTTGTTTGAAATCCGCAGTCCTTTATGGGAAATTGCACAAGAAGTATTCCAAGAATGGTATTTGGGTCATCGTTTATATCGAAAAGTTGAAGGAAAAATACCGAGAAGCGATTTTAAAACAGGTTATATTTATCATGAAGAAGAATTGGCTGAAGCGGATCAACTCAAAACTTTATTAAGTGACTTAAAAGCAGCTGGCTATACGCTCGCAGTTGCGACAGGTCGACCAAGAACGGAAACGTTAGTGCCATTTGAAGATAAAGGCTTTTTAAAATACTTTGATGAGTCACACATTGTATCAGCGAGTGAAGTGTTAAAGGCAGAAGAAATGTTCCCTGAACTTAAACCATTAGGTAAACCGAACCCGTTTTGTTATGTTGCCGCATATAACGGTAATAATGAAGCGGATTATCAAAATTATGCCGAACAACAAGAACAGGTATTTGCTGGAGAAGAGATATACATAGTCGGTGACTCTCTTGCAGATTTATTCAGTGCACAAAAGACAGGTGCAACGTTTATCGGTACTTTAACCGGTTTAAAAGGTAAAAAAGCGAAAGAAGAATTAGAATCATATCACGCAGATTATATTGTGGATAATGTATTAGATATTCGTTCAATTTTATTGTAATGAAAAACCGGCAAACTTGGATATTATTTCCAGTTTGCCGGTATTTTTGTGATTATTATTTATTTAAGTCTACAAATTGAATAGATTCAAATCCATCGATTTGATGTAATGCAGCGATAACTTCGTCAGAAACAGGCATATCGACTGAGATAATCATCATCGCATTACCGCCTTGTGTAGTACGTCCTAAGTGCATAGAAGCGATGTTGATATCATATTCACCTAAAATTTGTCCTGTGCGTCCTACGATACCTGGACGGTCTTGGTGATGAATGACTAATTGATATTTTTCTGGTTTGAAATCAACAGGGTAGTCATTGATTTGAACGATACGTGGACCATAGCCGTTTAAGACAGTGGCACCGACTGTTACTTTACGATCACGGTTAATCATTGTTAATTCAATATAGTTGTTGAATGAACGTGATTTCGCATCTTTTTCCACATTATAAACAACGTTTTGTTCATTTAATAAGAAGAGGGCATTAACCAAGTTTACACGTTCAGCTAGATCTTGAGATAAAATTCCTTTAGCAATCGTACGTGTTAAAATATTTGTATCTTCTTTAACTAATTCACCGCTGAATTTAATTTTCAATTCACGTGGTGCTTTACCTAATAATTGGATACATACTTTGCCGACCATATCACATAAGTTCAAGTATTCTTGTAACTCATTATCTTCTTCGCCAAAAATCATTTTTGGTGCATTGACCGCATGTCGGACATTACCTGCGTGGAAGAATTCTTCTATTTCATTTGAAACAGAGACGGCCACTTTTTCTTGAGCTTCAACTGTTGAAGCACCTAAGTGCGGTGTTACAACAATTTTATCGTGTTTAGTTAAAGGTGAATCAGTTGCAGGTTCATGTTCAAATACGTCAATAGCAGCACGTGCAATTAAACCTTTATCTAAAGCATCAACTAAAGCTTGTTCATCAATAATACCGCCACGTGCAACGTTGATGATTTGTAAATTAGGTTTTGCTTGAGCAAAGAAATCAGCATTGATTAAACCTTTCGTTTTAGGTGTCAGTGGGGTATGGACTGTTACAAAATCAGCACGTTGTGCAATTTCATCAACTGAGGCACGCTCGATATCTAGTTCTTTTGCTTTTTCAGCAGTTAAGTAAGGATCAAATGCGATAATTTTCATACCAAAACTTTTCGCACGTTTAGCGACACCTAGACCAATACGTCCTGTACCGATGATACCAAGTGTTTTATGATACAACTCTGTACCCTTAAATTGAGAACGATTCCATTTACCTTCTTTTAATGATTGGTTGGCTTCAGGTATTTGACGCGCCATCGCAAGTATCATTGCCATTGAATGTTCTGTTGCTGAAATAGTATTACCATCAGGGGCATTAATCACTAATACACCATGCTTTGTAGCTGCATCTCTATCAATATTATCGACACCGACACCTGCACGTGCAATGATTTTTAAATTTTCAGCAGCTTCAATGACTTCAGGTGTTACCTGTGTCTGGCTTCGTATGATTAAACCGTCATATGCTTTAATTTTTTCTATTAGTTCGTCAGGAGAAAGTCCTGTATCAATATCTACTTCGAAATCTGGATCGTCTAATAAAGTTTGTAAACCATCTTTAGCGATGGGATCTGATACTAAAATTTTATACATAAGCTTTTACCACCTCTAAATATGCTGTAGTACCTTTGCCGATATATGTTTGATGACGTATTTCTGAAAGTACAATTTCTAATGCGCTGATGCATTGTAAAATGTCGGCAGTATCGATTTGACCTAAATGACCAATACGTAGAATTTGACCTTTTAATTTACCTTGACCGCCAGCAATTGTGATATTGAAACGGTCTAGTAATTCATTTTTAATCGTTGTGACTTCGCTTGGAGAATTTGGCACAAATGCGGTTACAGTTGGTGAAGCAAATTCATCTTTAACAAGTAATGGCAAGTCTAAAGCTTTTAATGCAGCTCTTAAACCATCTCTGATGACGTTATGACGTTCAATTACGTTTTCAAAGCCTTGTTCTTCAATCCAATCTGCATAGGCAGCGACACCTTTATACAGACTCACATTCGGTGTAAATGGTGTTGAATTTTTTTCAGCAGAAGCAATATATTTATTGAAGTCTAAATAAAAACGAGGTGTTTTAACTTCTGCAAAACGTGCTTTAGCGCGATCAGAATAAGCCGCAAATGCCAAGCCTGGTGGTAACATGATTGCTTTTTGACTTCCTGACACTAAGACATCAATGTAGTCACGTTTTAAGTTGACATCTACAGCCCCGACACAGCTTACACCGTCTACTACAAAGTATGTTTCTGGGAAGTTTTTGTGAATCGCTTTACCCAATTCATGAATAGGGTGAAGGACAGAAGTCGATGTTTCACAATATTGACTGTAAACGGCAGTTACAGGTTCTGGTAATGCTTTTAGATATTGAATAAATGCCTCAACGTCTACTGCTGCTCCCCAAGCTACTTCAAAGACATGTACATTTTTAAAATATGTTTGAGCGATTTGTTTATAACGATTACCAAAGGCACCAGAAACAATTACAGCCACATGGTCATTCGGATTTAACAGATTAACCATACTTGCTTCTAAAGCACTTGTCCCACTGGAAGTAAAGATTAAAACGTCGTTTTCAGCCCCGAATACAGGTTTTAACCCTTTATATGCTTTTTCTGCGATTGCTTCAAATTCTTTTGTGCGATGACCAATCATCGGTTCTTGAATGACGCGTTGAATGCGTTCAGGAATCGGAGTTGGTCCAGGTGTCAATAACAATGGATGATGATACATATAGATTTCCCCCTAATGTAAGATTCATTAATCTTACCAAATATTCTGAAAATAATAAAGGCAATTTAAGTATACTTTTACTTAAAATTGATGATTTTATATTAAACTGATATTGTAAGCGTTTTAATATAAAATAACAAGCAACCCAACCAAAGTTGGGTCACTGTTATAGAATGACTGCATCGATTTCAATCTCAACATTACCTCTGATTGAATTAGATATCATGCAGTTATTGTCAGCAATTTTTAAAAGTTTATCTAATCTTTTTTCAAGTGCTTCTTTTTGATGAACATCAACAGTAATTTTAGGATGATGCGTAATTTTCTCCATTTTGAATTTACCGTTGTTGAGAGAAGCGGTACCGACTGAAGATTGATTAATAGAAATATCAGTGAAATGGGCACGTTCTAGAGTTGCTGCTAATGAAATGATATAACAAGAAGAGGCAGCAGCAATCAACATTTCATCTGGATTTGTACCTTCGCCAACACCTCCAAGTGAGCTTGGAATAGAAATAGACTCGTTTAAAACATCGCCTTTAACAGTGCCAGTTTCATCTCTGCCGCCGCTCCATTGTGTTGTCACAATAAAATCATGTTCTGCCATATCTCTTTGACCTCCGTTTAAATTATGATAGATTGTTTTTACAATCATATTAAAAGGGTGAATAACATGGAAAAAGTCATTCCGAGTGAGGATTTTCAAATTATTGCACATCGTGGATTTTCATTAGATTATCCGGAAAATACGTTACTGGCTTATAAAGCAGCATTGAACGCTTCAGTAGATATGCTAGAAATTGATGTGCATTTAACTAAAGATCATCAACTCGTTGTTATCCATGATGATAAAATAGATCGAACTTCTAATGGAAGTGGGTATGTTAAAGATTATACGCGAGATGAATTAAAAAGCTATGATTTCGGTTCATGGAAAGATGCGACATTTATAGGCGCAAAGATTATGACATTTAAAGAAGTCGCAAAGTTAGTTGAACCACATGATACGACTTTACTGATTGAGATTAAGAAGCCAAGTAAATATCCAAATATAGAAGAACAATTATTAAAAGAAATAGAAGATGCCCATTTAGATGCAGATAAGGTCATTATCCAATCATTTGATGAAAGAAGTATAGAGAAAATTTCTAAACTTACACGAAAGTATTCTCTTGGTGTGTTGTTAAGTAAGAAAAAATATTTGTTTAAAATGCCGAATTTTAATAAATTAGCTAAATTTTGTGAGTATGCTAATCCTAATTATGAACTCGTTAACCAAAAGTTTATAGAAAGGGCACACTTGCATCACTTAAAAGTATTGCCTTATACAGTCAATGATATCAATGATATTAGAAAACTAATGATTGATGGGGTAGATGGCATCATTACAGATGGCCCAAATCATTATTTTGAATTAGATTGATTAATTAGAATACCACTTGTATAATTAAATTATCTAATTAACAGAAGGGAAGATAAGAGAAGAACGATTGAGAACTCATATCTGTTTTTCTCGAACAACGATGAAATTTAACCTCAAACCCATCCAAAGACTGGATAAAAAAGAGTTATTAAGCTGGGTAATCATCATTATAGGAGTTACTATCTATAGAGTAGTAAAACGAAAAAAAGCCAAAGCGCATCGTGCATAATAAAAGGATGTCTGATTTTACAGGCATCCTTTATTTTTTATTCATTTTTATGTCTGATATATTGAATCGTTCATTAATCATGTTATAAGCCCAAGGCAGATACTTTGTGAAACCATAAAAGAATCCAAATAACGCAAAAATCGCTTCACCATTATCTTGGGTAATTGATAATAAAATCAAAGTACTAACAAATACATACACGTTAACCACTAAAACGATAAACGCAAAACTTTTTATTACGTTATCTACTTCGTCATTTTTAAAATATTGATACGTCATAATAATAGCTGAAAGTACAAAAGAAATCGCAAGGGATAAAGATAATGCAAAGCCGAAGTTGGCTATAAAAGCATCAATGATCACTTTTAATATTGATTTTTCAAAATAACTTTTATCAAAGTATTCAGTAAAACTTGGTAAGAAGATGAAACCAGAAACAAGATAAACACCAGCTAGTATCATAATCAATCTATTATTTTTCAACCAGTTTTTCACGTTGCACATCTCCTTCTATTTAGTAATTATATTATGACGCAAACAACTGAATAATACTAGCGCTTATAAAAGGGAAGGGGAAAATTAACATAAAAAATACTGCACCTTTTGAAAAGATGCAGTATCGAAATCTCGAAATTATTATGGCTCTATACTATTTAGGACTGGTGATAAT